>JALOLG010000281.1 GCA_025456105.1 Ilumatobacteraceae bacterium
GGTCGGGGCTCGTCAGCGGTCGGGACTCGTCAGCGCTCGGCGGCGATCGGGCCGAGCGCCGCAGCCAGACCCGCCACGGTCCACTGCTCGCCCTGTTCGAAGGTCTCGGCCATCGTCCACGACTGGACGCGCTTGACCACGCCACCCTGCACGAAGAACGTCTCGCCCGTGAACGGGCACTCCGCCGTGCTCAGGTAGGCCACCAGCGGTGACACGTTGGCCGGGTCCCACTCGTCGAAGGCATCGCCCTTGGGCGTCATGATCTCCTCGAGACCCGGCGTCGCGAGGGTGAGCCGGGTGCGCGCACCAGGGGCGATGCAGTTCGAGATCACGTCGTAGCGCGCCAGCTCCTTGGCCACGATCTGGCTGAAGGTGGCGATGCCCGACTTCGCAGCGCCGTAGTTGCTCTGCCCAGGGTTGGAGAACAGCCCCGAGGTCGACGACGTGTGCACCAGGTTGCGGCGCTTGCCACTGCCTGCCTTGTGCTGTTCGCGCCAGTAGGCGGCGGCCCAGCGCGTGGGCGCGAAGTGGCCCTTGAGGTGGACCGCGATCACGTCGTCCCACTCCTGCTCGGTCATGTTCACCAGCACCCGGTCACGCAGGATCCCGGCGTTGTTGACCAGGATGTCGAGGTCGCCGAAGGTCGTGATCGCGGTGTTCACCAGCTGCTGGGCGCCCTCCCAATCGGCCACGCTCGAGTGGTCGGCGACCGCCTGCCCGCCTCGGGCGCGGATCTCGGCCGCCACCTCCTCGGCGGGCGTGGCGTCGGCCCCGGCGCCGTCGTTGGCGGCACCGAGGTCGTTGACCACGACCTTGGCGCCTTCGGCCGCGAAGAGCAGCGCATGCTCGCGACCGAGCCCGCGGCCGGCACCGGTGATGATCGCGACTCGTCCCTCGAGCGAACCCATGAGCGTCCCTTTCTCGCCACCGGCGACCTCGTCGTCGCACGGGGTTGCCGAACCGTAGCGATCAGACGGCGATCAGGTCGACCTGCGTCCCGCGCCGCAGCGGCGTGCCGGCTGCGACGGGCTCGCCGTCGACCCGCACCGAGATGACGGTGCCGTCGCTCGCACCGAGCAGGAGCCGTGGCACCAGGCCGGCCTCGGTGAGCACCTGGGCCGCCTCGTCGTAGACCCGACCGGACACGTCGGGGAGGGGCACGAGGTCGGGACCCTTCGACACCACGAGCTCGATCGTCGTGCCGCGCGACACGAGCGACTCGGGCAGCGGTGACTGCTCGAGCACCCGCCCGGCCTCGACCGTGTCGCTGAACGCATCGCCGACGGGTGCGACCCCGAGCCCGAGTGGCTCGACCGCGGCGCGCGCCTCGTCGACGGTGAGCCCGACGAGCGACGGCACGGTGCGCGGCGCCGGGCCCGTGGACACCGTGACCTCGACGACGGTGCCCGGCTCGACCTGCCCACCGGCGGTCAGCCCGGGGGCGTCGGGCACCACCCACGAGACGACCGTCCCGGCGGGCACGACCTCGTCGGGCACCTCGACCAGGACCGGCTCGAGCGCCTGCTCGACCAGCTCCGCCTGCACCTCGACGGCCGGGCGCCCGGCGAGCTCGGCGATCGTGCGCAGGACCGGCCCCTCGCTCACCACCAGGACGAACGGCTCGCCCTCGGCCAGGTCGATGCCCGCAGCCGGTGTGGTGCGCACCACGTGACCCGGGCGCGGCTCGTCGTCGCTGCGCTCGGTGCGCTCGACGAGCTCCCAGTCGAAGCCCTCGATGGCCTCGAGCGCCGCCTCGCGCTCGACGCCCACGAGATCGGGCACCACGTGGGTGGGTGTGACGAACAGGCGGTACGCGAGCACGCCGAGCCCGACCAGCGCGCCCACCAGTGCGATCGCCACGACCACCCAGGGCCACCGGCGCCGACGACGGCGCACCGTCGCGACCGGTTCGACGGATTCGACCGTCGCGGCGGGCTCGACCGGCACCGCGGAGGGCTCGGCGTCCGGCGTGACGGCGGGTTCGGCGTCCGGGGTGACGTCGGCGTCGAGCGGCACGACGACGAGCGGCTCGGGATCCGGGGCCGGTCCGGGCTCGGGCTCGGGCTCCGGCTCGGGACCGGCGACCGGCTCCGGCTCGAGCTCCCCGATCGGCTCCGGCTCGGGCGCCGCCGGTGACGAGTCGGGCTCGTCGACCGGGACGACCACCAGCGCGTCGGCCGCCGCAGCGGCGACGAAGGGGCGGGTCAGCCCCCCGGTCGGGTCGTCGGGCGCCCGCAGCTCGGTGACCGGCGTGTCGAACATGCTGCTCGACAGCAGCGGCAGCGGCTCGGGGCGCGGCAGCTTCTCGGCCGCCTGCACGAGCCCGGTGCCGAGCTCGGCCGCCGTCGACCGCTCGGCCGGGTCGGGACGACCTGCCCGCTCGAACACTGCGGCGAGCGGGCCCAGATCGGCCGACACCGGCATGAGGCGACCGATCCGCGCCGCCAGGGTGGCCACCGTCGAGTCCGCCTCGAACGGCAGCGACCCGGTGACGCCCTCCACCAGCGACAGCGTCAGCGCGTACACGTCGGTGCGGCCGTCGACCGGCTGCGCGAGCGCCTGCTCGGGCGACGCGTAGCGCGCCACGTGCGTGGCCACCGTGGGCGGCTCGAGCCAGGCCGCCTCGTTCAGCAGGCCCGCCAGCCCCAGGTCGACGATGCGCAGCCGGCGGTCGTCGCCGAACACGAGCTTCGACGGCGTGAGCTCGGTGTGCACGAACCCTCGGCGGTGGGCATGATCGAGGCCGCGGCACGCCTCGAGACCGACGGCGAGCGCTTGCGACGGCGACAGCCGTCGACCCCGGTCGTACATGTCGCGCAGGCTCCCGCCCGACAGCGCCTCGGTCGCCACGTACACGGTGGTGCCGTCACCCACGGCCACCCTGCCCCAGTCGTAGACGGCGGCGATGTTCGGGTGCGACAGCGCGGCGACGGCGCGCATGGTGTCGTCGAAGCGCACGGCGAAGTCCGCGGCCACCGCTGCGCCCGGGCGGATCACCTTCAGCGTCACGGTCCGACCCGATGTCTCGTCGGTGGCCGAGTAGATCCACGTGGTCGAGCCGGCGGTGGACAGGCCGGTGACACGGAAGCGACCACCGACGAGCGATCCCACGAGCAGGTCGGGGTCGTCGGCGTGCGGCTCGGTGGGATCGTTCTCGTCCACGGGGTGGCCAACCTACCCGTCACACGTCACGCGACGGTGGCGCCTCGCGACGTCGCAACGGGCATCCGCCGACGGCATCATGGTCGGGTGACCACCGCCCAGCTCGAGGCCCCCCGGGGCCGTCGGCGCATCGATCGCGGTCTGCTGATCGCGAGCATCGCCATCTCCATCGGGCTCGTGCTCGTGGGGTTCGGTGTCGTCGTGTCGGTCACCGGTGACGAGGCCGCCAACCTGCCCGACGAGATCGAGTCGGTCGTTCCCGTCCCCGACGCGGTGCAGGCGCTCTCGCAGACCAACGTGGTGGTCGATCTGCAGTCGGGGTTCACCGGCGAGCTCATCATCGACGGCGTGACGATCCCCACCATCGACCTGTTCGAGGTCGACCGGGCCGCCGAGCTCGATCTGGAGCCCGGCCGGCAGGTGAGCCTCCCGCCGGCCACCGTGTACGAGGCC
>JALOLG010000282.1 GCA_025456105.1 Ilumatobacteraceae bacterium
GACAGCGCTTGGTTGATCGTCCGGTCGTCGACCAGGTCGTAGCTGGGCACCGTCTGCTCGTACGAAGCGCGCGCTGCCGGCCAGCTCGCCGACGAGCCGTCGGCGTCGTTGCCCCCGAAGTCGTGGTCGTCCCACACGTACGCGATCGGTGTCGACCGGTACAGCGCCGCCTGCGCAGGGGCGGTGAGCACACGGTCGTAGGCGGTCGCGAAGGCGTCGGGGTCGTCGGTCGCGATGTTCTGGTAGTGCAGGTCCCCGGTGATCACGAAGAGATCGGCGTCGGCCGCTCGGATCGCGTCGTAGACCATCCCCGACGAGCCCGTGCGGGCACACGACGAGAACGCGAGCCGCAGGACGCGCTCGTCACCGGGGCCGGGGAAGGTCCGCACGTGTCCGAGCCAGCCGCTGAGCCCACCGTCCGGCAGCCGGAAGCGGTACACGTAGTCGGTGCTCGGCCTGAGGCCGGTGACCTGCAGCGAGGCCAGACCGTCGACCACGTCGACCGGTCCGAGCTCCACCGTGGCGCCGTCGGGGCCGGCGATCAGCACACCGATGCGATCGGGGCCCTCGCGCGGCTTCACCACGATCCGCGCCCCGTCATCGGTGACCGCGCCGGACCACGCCCACTCGATGTCAGGGTCGTCGAGCGCCGGTGTCGGGCTGGTCGGGTGCGTGGGCCCGAAGAAGCGGTCGTAGACCGCACTGCCACCCACCCACGCGGCTGCGAGGACGAGGGACGTCACCGTGGCGAGCACGACGACCGCCGTCAGCGACTCGGCGCGCTGCCATCCCAGCCACAGCAGGAAGCCGGATGTGGCACACGACGCGGCCACGACGACAGCGACCCATGGCGCGTACTCGATCGCGCTCAGCACCGCGAGCCCCAGACCACCGAGCACGACGGCGGTGGCCCCGGGTGCCGGCCAGCGGATCGCGAGCAGCAGGCCCGCGGCCACGACGAGCAGGAGGCCGATCTGCAGCGGAGCTTCGACGATGCTGAGGGTGCCGCCTTCGGGGTTCGCGGGGATCACCCCCGCCAGGGCGCCGAATCCGAGCGCGACGACGGTGAGCCACCCGACGGCGAGGCCCGCTCGGTGGACCGTCGTCGCGGTCCGGTCGGACAGCGCGATCAGGGCACGACCACTCATGACGAGTCCTCCCGCGGAGCGGACAGTGCACACCCCCGGCACCGGGCGTGGCCGGTGGCGTCGACGAGCACGGCCCGCACCCACGTCGCGACCGCCACCCCGAGCAGGACGCCACCGAGCACGTCGGTGGGCGACTGGGTGCCGTCGGTGACCACGTGGGCGGCCACCGCGACGGCGGCGACCCCCAGCAGCACGGCGACGAGCCGCTCGACCCACCGGCGACGCACGATCTCGCGCACCACGAGCGGCACCAGGATCGCGAGCACGACCGCCTGGACGACCTGTCCAGCCGGGTAGGCGTCGAGCGCTCCGGGATCGTCGGGGCGCGGCCGGCGCACGACGATCCGTGCGACGCCGGACGCGACACCCGCGACGAGCACGGCGATCAGCAGGAGCGACCCCAGTCGGCGGCACCGTCGGGTGCTCACGGCGACGACGAGCACGACCACGATCGACGTGATGATCGAGCCGTAGCCGACACCGACCACCCCGATGTCCGCCACGGCGGGGTGGTCCACGAGCCACCCGACGGAGGCATCGATCGGGCGCAGCTTGTCCTGCCAGGTCGCCACGACCGTCAGGAACACGAAGGCGACCCCCGCAGCCACCGAGACCCATCGCGACGGCTCGAACGCACGACCGTCCTCGTCGACGCCGTACAGCGGCGTCGGCTCGAGCACGGCCCACGCCCACGGAGGCACGGCAGCCTGGCGCCAGGCGGACACGAGTGCGGCAGCCGCCACGGTCGAGGCCGCCACGACCACCAGCGCGAAGGCCGCCCACACCCAGGCCGCTCCCTCGACGTAGCCACCGGCCCGGAAGTGGTTGGCCGTCGCTCCGATCGCGAGGTAGACGGCGAGAGCGCCGGCCCCGACACCGACGACCGCGAAGCTCCACCGCGGCGCCGTCGCGCCGCGCGTGGCCGGTGTCGTCCCGTGGGTCGCGCCCTCCACGGTCACCGCCGCCACGACCTCACCGCGCAGCCGACCATCGCGCTCCACCACGGCACCCGTCCCGCGGTGCAGGAGGTCACGCGCGAGGCTCGCGAGCGAGAAGGCGATCCCGGCGCTCATGACGGCGGGGACGAACACCATCACGCCACCTCCGCCAGCCGAGCGGGCACGTGCCGCACGATCGTCCCCTCGTCGCCGTCGATCGTCACGAGCGCCGGCTCCGCCCCCGCCCGCAGCCACTCGACCACCCCGGGCACGTTGACGACCGCCGGCACGCCGAGCTCGCGGGCCACGATCGCCGCATGGGAGAGCGGCCCGCCCTCCTCCACCACGAGCGCACCGGCTCGCAGGAACACCGGGGTCCAGGACGCGTCGGTCCGCGTCGCGACCACGACGTCACCCGGCTGCACGAGTGCCGGTCGCGGGCGCCGCATCACCCGCACCGCGCCGGTGTGCCGACCGGCGCTCGCGCCCCAGCCCTGCATGCGGTCGCCGGCAGGCATCGGGCGCGGGACCGCAGTGGGAGCCCCGACGAAGATCGTCGGCAGCTCCTCCTCGGCCTCCCAGCGCTCGATCGCCCGACGACGTCGCCCCACCTCGGCGGCCGTCGGCCCGATCCCGCCCGAGAGCATCGTGGCGAGCTCCGCGGTCGTGAGGTGCACGACGTCGTCGCGGCTGGCGAGCCGACCACCGGCGACGAGCCGCTCCCCCAGCTCGAGATCGATCCGACGGACCGCGCCGCCCAGGGTCAGCAGCGCCGCCTTCGACGACTCCCGGCCCGTCAGGAGCATCACCGTGTCGCCGACGAGCCGACGCACGAGGATGAGACGGACGTCGACGACCTGTCCCGTGAGGATCCGGGTGCGACGCCAGCCCGGGCGCGTCGCCAGGTGGCGCTCGAGCTCGTCGACGTCGCGGTGCCCGGGCACGGCGACGTCACCCCGCACCGCGAGCCCCACGACGAGGTCCCAGAAGCGCTCGGGCGCCTCGTCCCAGGTGGGCCCCGTGAACACCGCGCGGCTGCCGGCGCGGCGTGCTGCGCCCAACACCGCTGCCACGAGATCGTCGTGGCCGGCCCCTCGCAGCCGCGTCGACGCGTCGGGCCACGGAGCGGCGAGGACCGACGGCTCGGTGGCACGGATCAGCGCTGCCACGTCGCCGGCGAGCGAGATGGCGGTCGACGGCGCCAGCTCCGAGGTGACCGCCCGCGCCCACCCGACACCCTCGTGTCCGAGGTGCTTCACCAGCTGCGCCTCGAGCCGCGTCGACGACGCGACGGCGGCAGCGGCGACTGCGAGCTCGGCGGCAGCGGTCCGGGCGGCGAGCGCCATGAGCCGGTGCCGGAGGGCCCACAGGTCGCGGACCTCCCGACCCTCCACCGGCGGATCCGCCCGCGCGACCGCGGCGACCGCGGCGGTGGTGATCGCCTGCTCCCGCAGCGCACGGTGGTGTGCCGAGATCACCCGTGCGACGTGGCGCCAGCGACGCCACCGCGAGGTGGCCGGAGATGG
>JALOLG010000283.1 GCA_025456105.1 Ilumatobacteraceae bacterium
GGCTGGATCACCTGGAACGCCGACGTGTACGACACCGGCGCGTTCCGGGTGCCGCCACCCGAGGGGGCCGAGGCACCTCCGCTCCCGCCGCCCCCGTCGGTCGAATGGGTGACCCAGGCGGCCACCGAGCCGGCGCTGAGCGATGCCGCGCTGACCTGGCTCGCCGAGCGCGCCGACCGGCCCGCCGGCGCGCACCCCGGGCTCTCGCACGACGACCTGCACGCCATCGTGCACCACCCCGTCCACGGCGCCGACGTCGACGTCACGGCCGCCCTGCTGCACCCCGAGGCGGTCTACCTCGACCCGCTGTTCGGCGACTTCACGGGCCGCGACGCGATCCACGCCTGGCTCGCCGACGTGATGCCCAAGGTCGGCCGGGTCCGCTTCGACACGATCGGCCCCACCCTGTTCAACGGCTCGTGCTCGGCGGTGGAGTGGGTGCAGATGGGCGTGTCGGCCGACGGGGATGCCCTCCCGATGATGCGCGGCACCAGCGTGCGGCGCTTCGTCGACGGGTGGATCACCTACGCGGCCGACTACTTCGACACCGCGGTCCTGGCGGATCCGGCGGTCGCGATCGCCGGCCGGGCTGCCGGCTCGACGCTGGGTCCCGACGACATCGCTCGGTACCGCAGTCCAGTGGGCTAGCGGTGCCCGACCATGCGGGTCAGCGGTCCTGCCAGGTGCTGACGCACACCTCGTTGCCGTCGGCGTCGGCGAGGACCCACCACGAGCGGGCGTGCGAGTCGTCGACCAGTCGGCCGCCCGCCGCGAGGGCAGCGCGGATGCGTGCCTCGGCCTCGTCGTGCGCCACGGTGACGTCGACGTGGAACCGGTTGCGCTGGGTGCGCGGTTCGTCCATCTGCTGGAACCACAGCGGCGGGTCCTGCCGCCGCGGGTCGACGAGCACGTTGTCGCCCGCCTCGACGTAGCCGAGCACCGCCTGCCAGAACGGCCGGATGCGCGACAGGTCCATCGTGTCGATGGCGATCTCGGTGCGCTGCGCCCGCAGCGGCTGCGACCCGGCGCCGGCCGCACGGGCGAGCGTCGACAGCTCACGGGCCAGATCGACGTCGAGGGTGGTGACCGCCCCGACGGCGTGGGTGGTGAGCGTCACGTGCAGCGTGCCCGGGTAGCGCAGATCGATGTCGGGGTGGTGCTCGGCCCGCTCGGCGGCCGCCGCGAACGCGGACACCAGCTCGGCGGCCGCGGTGAACGAGCCGGTGGTGAACGTCGCGTGGATCCCGCCGAGCAGGAAGCGCCAGTCGTCGAGGCCGTCGGCGGCGGCGAGGTCGGCGGGGGAGACCCTCGTGTGGTCCATCAGTCGCAGCAGCTGTCGCGCCAACCGCAGCCGGCGCACTTGAAGTGGGCGTGCTCGGGCCGGAGCGTGCCGCCGCACAGGGGGCACTCGCCGAACGTGCCGAGCGAGGAGCGGCACGCCTCGGTGACGGGGACCGGGGCTGAGGGGTCGGACGTGCTCGTGGCGGACATGGTCCGTCACTCTCGCGCGCCGACGGGCGGGATGCGGCGGACCCGATGCGTCGCCTCCGTGCGACATAGCGTCCCGAAGATGGCTGAGGCAGCGCGCGACGTCGACGTGGTCGTCATCGGATCGGGTGCGGCGGGGCTGTGCGCTGCGCTCGCCGCGGCCGAGCAGGGGGCGGCACGGGTGCTGGTCGCCGAGGCCGAAGGCGTGGTGGGGGGCTCCTCCCGGCTGTCGGGCGGGCTCGTCATGGGTGCGGGCACCCGCTACCAGGCGGCGCTCGGCATCGAGGACTCGGGCGCCGAGCTGTACGCCGACTACCTCGCCGTCAACCGGTGGGACGTCGATCCGGGCATCGTCCGGGCGATGTGCGACCACAGCGGCCGGGTCGTCGACTGGCTCGGCGATCTCGGCGTCGAGTTCCACCGCGACCTCGTGAAGGCGAGCGACGAGCGAACGCCGCGGGTCCACGTGCCCAAGGGGCGCGGGCAGGCGATCGTCGACACGCTGCACCGTCACTGCCGGGAGCGGGGCATCGACATCGCCCTCGGGCAGCGGGTCGATCGGCTGCTCACGACGGACCGCGCTGTGATCGGTGTGGCGGTGGGCGGCGACGAGATCACGGCCGGCGCGGTCGTCGTGGCGACGGGCGGCTTCGGCAACGCACCGGAGAAGCTCGCTGCGCACTACCCGTCGGCGGCTGCGACCGAGCGGGCGTGGTACATCGGTGCCGACGGCGCCCGCGGTGACGCCATCGACCTCGCCGGCCAGGTCGGTGCCCAGCTCGTGGGTCACGACCACGGCCTGCGCCTCCTCGACGTCGGCTTCGACCGCGAGCTGGAGGCCTTCCTCCCGGGGTGGCTGGTGATGGTGAACCGCCAGGGTCACCGGTTCGTCGACGAGACGGCACCGTACGGCGTGGTCGACACGCTCGTGCGGGCGCAGGGAGACCGCGTGTGGGTGATCTTCGACCAGGCGGCGCTCGACGCCGCGCCGGCGTGGGGAGCGGATCAGTTCCTCTACACCGTTCCCGGCCACCGCCAGACCCAGAGCCGCCACTGGAACCCCGACCTGGTGGCGATGATGCAGGCCGCCGGGCTCGTGCGCACCGCCGACCGGCTGGACTCGCTCGCAGCGCAGCTCGGGGTCGACCCCACCGGGCTGGCCGGGTCGATCGAGCGCTACAACGAGAGCTGCCGGGCGGGGCACGACGAGCAGTGCCGCAAGGCGTCGCGATTCCTGCAGCCGGTCGCGGTGCCGCCGTTCTACGGCGCCGAGCTGCGGCCCGCCACCGTGTGCAGCACGGCGTACGGCCTGCGCATCGACGCGACCACCCGCGTGCTCGGGGTCGACGATCGCCCCGTGCCCGGGCTGTTCGCGGCCGGTGAGTGCACGGGCAACGTGGTCGGGCCGAGCTACTTCGGCAGCGGCAACAACTATGCGAACTGCGTCACCGTCGGGTGTCTCGCCGGTGCCGCGGCCGCCCACGACGCGACGAGTGGCTGACCCCCCGGTGCCGGAGCACCGACGAGCCAGCCACTCGCGGGATCGGTCCGGTCAGAGATCGAACCGGTCGTTGTCCATCACCTTGGCCCAGGCGGCGACGAAGTCGCGGACGAACTTCTCGCGGTTGTCGTCCTGTGCGTAGACCTCGGCGTACGAGCGGAGCACCGAGTTGGAGCCGAACACGAGGTCGGCCCGGGTGGCGGTCCACTTCGTGGCCCCGGTCGCACGGTCACGCAGCTCGTACAGGTCGTCGCCGATGGGCGCCCACGAGTACCGCATGTCGGTGAGGTTCACGAAGAAGTCCGTCGTGAGCGCACCGACGCGGTCGGTGAAGGCACCGTGCGCCGTGCCGCCGTGGTTCGTGCCCATCACCCGCATGCCGCCGACGAGGACGGTCATCTCGGGTGCGGTGAGGCCGAGCAGCTGCGCCCGGTCGAGGAGCATCTCCTCGGGGGTGACCGCGTACGGCTCCTTCTGCCAGTTGCGGAAGCCGTCGGCGAGCGGCTCGAGCGGGGCGAACGAGTCGACGTCGGTCTGCTCCTGGGTGGCATCGCCCCGACCGGGCGAGAAGGGCACCTCGATGTCGACGCCGGCCGCCTTGGCA
>JALOLG010000016.1 GCA_025456105.1 Ilumatobacteraceae bacterium
GCGGCAGCAGGATGTTCTCCTTGGCCGACAGGGTCGGGATCAGGTTGTACTGCTGGAAGATGAACCCGAGCCGGTCGCGGCGCAGGAGCGTCAGCTCGGTCTTGTCGAGCTGCGACAGCTCGGTGTCGCCGATGAAGGCCTGACCGGACGTGAGTCGATCGAGCCCGGCGACGCACTGCATGAGCGTGCTCTTGCCCGAACCCGACGGCCCCATGATCGCCGTGAACTGATGGGCCGGGAAGTCGACCGTGACTCCCGCGAGGGCGTGCACCGCCGCCTCGCCCTGGCCGTAGGTCTTGGTCGCCCCGACCGCGCGCGCCGCCGCGGGGGCGGACTCCGTCATCGTCATGCCTGTACTCCGTTCGTGGTCACCCGTCGAGTTCGGCACCATACTTGAGATGCTCAGTCGCGCAACATATCGGGTACGTTCCCGGCGTGACCGACATCGGGCTGACCGAGGATGAGCTGAACGAGGACGCGACGCTCCCGCCCGACCACCGCGACCTCACCGGCTCCGGAGCGACCGAGGAGGAGACCCGCACGTACGTGCGGTCCCCGGAGGACGTGCTCCGCATCGTCGTGTTCGCCGCCGTGTCGCTGGTGCTCGTCGGGCTGACGCTGTGGGTGGAGGAGTCGATCGTCGGCTTCGAGGAGGACCTCCTCGAGCTGCTCGACATCCTGAGCCCCGCCGTGATCCGGGTGGTGAACGGTGCCGCCGAGCTCACCTGGGCCCTCGTCGGGGTCGCGGCCTACCTGGTCGCGCTGTCCACCCGCCGCTACCGCCTCCTGGGCTACATGGTGGCCGCGTCGATCGGCTCGTTCGCCGCGATGTCCGGTCTCGACGCACTCCTCGACCGCGACTCGTCGACGGCGATCGACAACGCCCTGCTGGCAGCGGCCGACGCCGATCTCGGCGACTCGCTCTCGAACGGCGTCGTGCGGTTGGCGCAGCTGACCGCGATGTTCATCGTGATCCGACCGTTCGTGAACCGACGGTGGCGGACCGCCGGCCTCGTCACGATCGCGACGATGCTGCTGCTCGACCTCCTCGTGAGCGTGCGGCTGCCGGTCGATCTCTTCCTGGCGGTCCCGGTCGGCGCCGTCGTCGGCACGGGGGTGCTGCTGGCCTTCGGTCGGCCCGATCGGCGGCCCACGATGGCAGCGATCGCGGCGGGCCTGCGCGACGCAGGGCTCCCGATCGCGGACATCCGCCGCGCCAAGGTCGACGCGCGCGGGTCCACGCCCTACTTCGCCACCCTCGACGACGGCACCGGGCTGTTCGTGAAGGTGCTCGGCGGGCAGGAGCGGGCGGCCGACCTGCTGTTCCGCGTGTACCGCTTCCTCCGGCTGAAGAACGTCGGCGACGACCGACCCTTCTCGTCGCTGCGCCGCACGGTGGAGCACGAGGCGCTCGTGGCGCTGATGGCCCGTGACGTCGGCGTCCGAACACCCCGCCTGCGCGGGGTCGTCGACGTCGGCGCCGACTCGCTGCTGCTCGCTCAGGAGATGGTCGACGGCTCCTCGCTCGACGGCGTCGAGCCCGACCGGGTGACCGACGACCTGATGCGAGCCGTCTGGGGGCAGGTGAGCATCCTGCGCCGCCACCGGATCGCACACCGCGACCTGCGACGCGCCAACGTGTTCGTGGGCTCCGACGGGGAGCCGTGGCTGATCGACTTCGGCTTCTCCGAGATCGCCGTGCCCGACGAGATCCTCGACGCCGACGTGGCGCAGATGCTCGCCTCGTTCGCCGTCGTGGTGGGCGCACCTCGCGCCGTCGCCGCGGCCGTGGCCGAGCTGGGCACCGATGCCGTCGGCCAGGCGCTCCCCCGCCTGCAGATGAAGGCGCTGAGCGGGGCCACCCAGGAGGCGCTCAAGGCGCAGGGTGGCCTGCTGAAGGAGATCCAGGCCGAGGTGCAGCGGCAGTGCGGCGTCGGCGAGGTGCACTTCGCCGAGCTCGAGCGGATCGACCGCAAGCGGATCTTCCTCGTCGCGATCCTCGTGGCCGCGACCTACTTCCTGTTCCCCCAGTTCGCCGACCTGCCCGGCATCGTCGACCAGGTCAGCGACGCGGAGTGGGGGTGGACGCCACTCATCCTGCTCGGCTCGCTCGCGACGTACGTGGGTGCGGCGATCGCGCTCGCGGGTGCCGTCCCGGCGCGACTCCCGGCCGGGCCGACCTTCACGGCGACGCTCGGCGGGTCGTTCGCCAGCAAGCTCGCACCGGCCGGCCTCGGCGGCATGGCGCTCAACGTGCGCTACCTGCAGAAGCAGGGCGTCGACGAGGCGGTGGCGGTCTCGGGCGTCGGGCTGAACACGATCGCCGGACTCGCCGGCCACCTGAGCCTCGTCGGCGTGTTCTTCGTGTGGGCCGGACGCGACGCGTTCGGCTCGTTCAGCCTGCCGGACCCGAAGTGGTTCCTGATCGGCGCCGGCATCGCCCTCGCGGTGCTGGCGGTCGGTCTGCTGTTCCGCTCGGTGCGGGCGATCTTCATCGACCGGCTGCTCCCGATCGTGCGGCGCGCGTTCGACGGCGTCACCGACGTCCTGCGACGCCCCGGCAAGGTCGCGATGCTGCTCGGTGGCTCCATCCTCGTGACCTTCGCCTACCTGACGACGCTGTTCCTCGCCACGCAGGCCTTCGGCGGCGGCCTCGCCTTCGCCACCGTGGGCGCCGTCTACCTCGTGGGGTCGGCCGTCGCCACCGCGGCACCGACTCCCGGCGGGCTCGGAGCGATGGAAGCCGCGCTGATCGGCGGTCTCGTCGCCGCCGGCCTCGACAACACCATCGCCGTGCCGGCGGTGTTCATGTACCGGCTGTTCACCTTCTGGGTGCCGATCCTGCCGGGCTGGCTGTGCTTCCAGTGGCTGCAGCGGCGGGAGTACCTGTGACCGAGCGCTCGCAGCGGTGGTCCACCGACGACCGCACCCTCGACCTGCTCGCCGTCGTCCTGATGTCGATGACCGCGATCCTCACCGCCTGGACCGGCTTCCAGAGCGCCAAGTGGGGAGGCGTCATGGCGATCGCGTTCAGCCAGGCCGGCGCCGCCCGCACCGAAGCCGTGCTGCTCTCGGACGTGTCGGGCGTGCAGCTCGACACCGACCTCACCCTCGCCACCGCCTGGACCGATGCGCTCGCCGCTGGTGACACCGACCTCGCCGCCGTGCACCGCGAGCTGTTCTCACCGACGCTCGAGGCCGCGACGCAGGCGTGGGAGGCAGCAGAGGACCCGCCCGGCTCACCGCTCGCGATGCCGGAGTACACGAACGCCGGCTTCGAGCAGGTGCAGCCGCTGCTCGAGCAGGCCGACGAGCGCGCCGCGTTCGCACTCGTGGCGAACCAGCGCTCCGACAACTACGTCATCATCTCGGTCCTGTCGGCGTCTGTGCTGTTCTTCGCGGCGCTGAGCACCAAGCTGCGGGAGCGTCGCCTCCAGATCGCCATGCTGGCGATGGCATTCATCGGGTTCGTCGTCGCGATCGTGATCGTGTCGACGTTCCCGATCGAGGTCTGAGCCGGGGGTAGCGTGCGGCGCCGTGCCGCGGCAGCGGAAGTTCCGATTCTTCAGCAACCCGGCGCAGCTGGTCCTCTCGGCGTTCATCGTCTTCATCGCGCTCGGTGGTTCGCTCCTGTCACTGCCGGTGGCGTACGACTCGGGCCGGCCACCCGCGGTGCTCGACTCGATGTTCATGTCGACGTCGGCGGCCACCGTGACCGGGTTGGCCACCATCGACGTCGAGAGCTTCTCGCTGTTCGGCGAGCTCGTGATCCTCGTGCTGGTGCAGATCGGTGGGTTCGGCATCGTCACCATCGGCTCGGTGCTCGCGCTGGTGGCGCTGCGCCGTGTGGGCCTGCGTCAGCGCATGCTCGCCCAGGCCGAGATCGGCGGGGTCGCGCTCGGGGAGCTGCGCCCGCTGATCGGTGCGATCGCCAAGTTCACCGTGGCCATCGAGGGCACCGTCGCGATGGTGCTGTTCCTCCGGTTCTGGCAGACCGGCGCCGAGGAACCCGGGCGCGCGCTGTACAGCGGCATCTTCCACGCCGTCACGTCGTTCAACAACGCCGGGCTCGGTCTGTACAACGACAACCTGTCGCGGTACGTCGACGATCCGGTGGTGTCGATCACCGTCACGCTGAGCTTCATCATCGGTGGTCTCGGGTTCCCCATCCTGGTCGAGTTCATCCGCCGGGTCCGGCCGTCGCGCTGGAGCCTGCACACCCGCATCACGCTGTTCGGCACGGCGGTGCTGCTGGTGTTCGGCCCGCTGGTGGTGGCGCTCGCCGAGTGGACGAACCCCGCCACGCTCGGTCCGCTCGACACGTTCGACAAGGTCGTGGCGGCGTGGTTNNGGACGGCGGGCTTCAACACCGTCGACATCGGCGGCATGAACGAGGCCACGCTGATCGTGCTCGCCACGCTCATGTTCGTGGGCGCCGGACCGGCGTCGACGAGCGGTGGCATCAAGGTCACGACGTTCGCGGTCCTCGGCTTCGCGCTCTGGTCGGAGGTGCGCGGCGACCCGGAGGTCGACGTGTTCCGTCGGCGCATCCCCGCCCAGATCATCCGCCAGTCGATCACGGTGGCGCTGCTGTCGGTGGCGGTGGTGATCGGCGGCGGGCTGTTCGTGGTGGCGGTGGCCGACCTCACCGCGACACCGGCGTTCTTCGAGGCCGCGTCGGCGTTCGGCACCGTCGGCCTGTCGACCGGCGTCACCCCCGGTCTCCCCGACCTGGCCAAGGCGATGGTGATGGTGATCATGCTCGCCGGTCGCGTGGGGCCCGTCACGTTCGTCACGGCGCTCGCGCTCCGCGAGCGCGCCCGCGCGTACCGTTACCCGGAGGAGCGTCCGATCATTGGCTGACTACATCAAGCACCACAACGTCCCGAGGGGCGCCAAGCACCGCGGCGAGATCGTCGTCATCGGCCTCGGCCGGTTCGGCTCGTCGCTCGCCGCCTCGCTCGTGGAGATGGGGTTCGAGGTCCTCGGCATCGACTACAGCGAGGAGCGCGTGCAGCAGCACTCCGACCTGCTCACCCACGTGGTGCAGGCCGACACCACCACCGACAAGGCGCTCCGGCAGCTGGGCGTCGCCGACGCCCACACCGCCGTCGTGTGCATCGGCACCGACATCGAGTCGAGCGTGCTCACCGTCACGGCGCTCGTCGACCTCGGCGTGCCCAACATCTGGGCCAAGGCCATCACGGCACCGCACGGCCGCATCTTGGAGCGGGTGGGCGCGCACCACGTGGTGTTCCCCGAGGCCGAGATGGGCAGCCGCGTGGCCCACCTGCTCACCGGCACGATGCTCGAGTACATCGCGCTCGACGACGACTTCGTGATGGTCGAGACGGTCGTGCCCTCGTCGATCGTCGGCAAGACGCTGGGCGAGGCCTCGCTGCGTGCGTCGCACCGCGTGACGGTGGTGGCGGTGAAGCCCGAGGGCGGGTCGTTCACCTACGCCGAGCGCGACACGCTGCTCGGTGCCCGCGACCTCATCGTGGTCGCGGGGCACCGCGGCGACGTGACGCACTTCGCCGAGTCGCTCGACTAGGCCACCACGACGGACGTCACGCCAGCGCGGCGGCGAGCACGTCGGGGAACCCGTCGGGGCTGCACGCCGTCACCGTGGCACCGAGGTCCGCGAGCCGCTGCGCCACGAGACGGTCGTGGGCCGGGGTGCCGTCGTCGGACAGCGCGAGCAGGCAGAGCAGCCGCGCGCCGCTCAGCACGAGCTCGGCGGCGTGCCGCAGCATCAGCTCGGGGTCACCGCTCTCGAACAGGTCGCTCACGAGCACCACGAGCGTGTCCCGCGGTCGCTCCACACGTCGACGGCACGCTGCGAGCGCACCCGCCAGGTCGGTGCCGCCGCCGAGCTGCACGCCGAACAGCACGTCGACCGGGTCGGCCAGGAGCCCCGTGAGGTCGACCACGGTGGTGTCGAACGCGAGCAGGGTCGTGCGCAGCGCCGGCATGCGGGCGAGCACGGCTGCGAACACCGATGCGTGCACGACGCTGTCGGCCATCGACCCCGACTGGTCGATCGCCACCACGACGTCGCGCGCGAGCGCAGGCCGGCGGCGGGCGTCACCGATGAGCTGCTCGGGCACCACGGTGCGGTGCTCGGGCAGCCAGTGCCGGAGGTTGGCATGCACGGTGCGCGCCCAGTCGACGTCGGCGGGGCGGGGGCGGCGCACGTGCGCCGCCCGTGCCAGTGCGCCCCGCACGGCCGCCCGGGTGCGGTCGTCGAACCGGCGCTCGAGCTCGGCGAGCACCGTCGCCACCACCTGCCGGGCGGTCGCCCTCGTCTCCTCCGGCAGGAGGTGGCCGAGCTCGACCAGGAGCGTCACCAGGTGCAGGTCGGGCTCCGCGGCGGCGAGCAGCTCGGGTTCGAGCAGCAGCCGCCGCAGGTCGAGGCGCTCGACCGCGTCGCGCTGGAGCATCTGCACCACCGGGGTCGGGAAGTAGGTGCGGATGTCGCCGAGCCACCGGGCGACCCGGGGTGCCGACCGGCCGAGGTCGCCGGTGCGCGCCCCACCGCGGCTGCGCCCGCCGGTGCCACGGTCGTACACGGCCCCGAGGGCCGCGTCGATCCGCACGTCGGCACCCGACAGCCCGACCCCGGTGCCGTCGGCCTCGCCACCGCCGAGCACCAGCCGCCACCGACGTCGCCGCTCGGGCTCGGACACGCGGCTGGTCACGGCGCCACCGCCGGGAGGCCGAGCAGCGTGCGCACGGTGGCGAGGGCGAGCTCGGCGCGGGGCTCGTCGATCGGCGCCGCCGGTTCGGGGACGACGCTGCTCGTGAGCAGCCGGCCCAGCCGATGTCGCTCGGCGGGTTCGAACGCGCCGAACGTGCGGCGCAGCACCGGCAGGCACCGGTCGAACGCGTCGACGGGCAGCGCCGACAGCCAGTCGTCGACCAGGCCGAGCAGCGCACGGTCGTGCACCAGGACCGTGCCGCTGCCGGCGAGCGCGCCGTCGAGGAACGCGGCCGCCTCGGTCGGTGCCGGCCCGACGGAGAGCGCCCGGGCGAACCGCCGGCTGACCGCAGCGGCATCCCAGTGACCGCCGTCGTGCAGCAGGCGGGTGGCCCGACCCTGCACCACGGGGTGGGCTCGCTCCGTCGCCAGTCCGTCGAGGACCGCGGGCCAGTCGGTGCGGCGGGTCGGGTGGTCGAGCAGCGCGAGCGCGGCCTGCACCTGCAGCAGCCGCTCGGCCATGGTGCCTGCCGCCTCGTCGTCGAGCGATGCGCAGGCCGCCGGCAGCCCGGCGACGATCCGGTCGACGAGGCCGTCGATCACCGACCCGAGCGCCGCCACGTCGCTGGCCCGGGCGTCGCCGTAGCGGGCGGACCGGGCGAGCGGCCCCAGCGCATCGATCAGGTGCACCGTGTCGGGGTCGACCGCCGAGCGGCGCGCCAGCCGTTCGAGGATCGGACCGGTGGCGTCGGGCAGCTCGGCGAGGATCGCGAGATCGAGCGCCGAGGCGTGCGCCACCAGGTCGGCGCCGTCGCACCGCTCCACCAGCCGCGCCGTGGCGGCCTGCTCGAGCGTCGTGCCGTACGGCGACAGCTCGACGAGCCGCACGGCGAGCTCGGGTCGCCACGTCAGCCGCCAGGTCTCACGGAACGTGCCGCTCGACCCGCGGCCGTCGACCACGGCCGCCCAGCCCAGGTCGAGGGCGACGCAGCGGTGGAGCAGCACCGACCGGGCCCGGCCCGCCGGGGTGCGGAGGTCGAGCTCGACCGTGCGCGCCTCGGCCGACGGTGTGAGCCGGGCGCGCCGCTGCGCGGTCGCCAGGTCGCGTGCGAGGGGCGCCTGCGGTGCGCCGTCGGGCAGCGAGCCGACCTCGTGCCCCACGGCGAGCCGGTCGCGCACGAGCGGCAGCCCGCCGATCACGGCGTCGGTGGCGTCGAGCACGTCGTCGAGACCCGGGCGAGGCCGTCCGCGCAGCACGGCGAGCGCCTCCGTGAGTCGGACGGCCGCGATGACGTGCTCGGGCGAGGCCGACAGCCCCTCGTCGCGGACCGCTCTCGCCGCCGCCACCAGGAACCGGGTGGCCGCCTCGGGCCCGGGATGGCGGAACAGGTGCGCGTACCACCCCGGGTGGTTGACCCCGGCGGCGTACCCCGACGACCGGGCGAGCCGCGGGTGCGACCACGGCACCCAGCTGATCGCCACCTTCACCTTCGCGAGGCCCTGCAGCATCGTGCGATCGGCGCTGGCGGTGGTGCCGGTCGGGTCGAGGGCCGGCACGTGCCAGGCGCCGCACACGACGGCGACCCGCTCGTGGCGCTTCGCGGCACGGCGGATCGCCTGGCGCATGTGAGCCTCGCGCCGGGCGTCGCGCGGCCCCGGGTCGACGCCCTGGCGGACGGCCGCCATCGCGTCGGCGATCACCGCGAACGCGGGCGGCCCGTCGCCCCGGTGCTCCACCACGTCGTCCCACCAGCGCTCGGCGTCGGGCTCACCGGCAGCCGCGGCGAGCGCGCCGATCGGGTCGATGCCGGGATCGTCGTCGACACGGCCGGCGACGTCGGCCGCCAGCGTGATCGCGTGCGGCAGGTCGATCGGCACCGCCGGCACGCCGTGGCGGGCGGCCCAGCGGAGCGCCTGCCACTCCGGGCTGAACTCGGCGAGCGGCGAGAACACGGCCCGCCGCGGTTCGTCGACGACGTGGGCGAGCAGCGCGACCGGCGGACGCAGTCGCGGATCGCCGACCCAGCCGAGCACACCCTCGACGTCCGCCGGCAGCTCCACCAGCACGACGTCGGGACGGAGCTCGTCGAGCGCCGCCACCACCGAGCGCGCCGACCCGGGGCCGTGGTGCCTGACACCGAGCAGGGCCGGGCCGGTGGTGGCGCCGAGGGCCGTCACCCGAGCGCCCGGCAGGCCTCGTAGAACTCCGACCACCCGGGCCGGTCGCGGGCGACGGTCTCGAGGTACTCGCGCCAGACGAGCGCGTCGTGGACCGGGTCGCGCACGACCGCGCCCACGATGCCGGCCGCCACGTCGGCGGCCCGCAGCGAGCCGTCGCCGAAGTGGGCGGCGAGCGACATCCCGTTCGCGACGACCGAGATGGCCTCGGCCGTCGACAGGGTGCCCGACGGCACCTTGAGCGCGGTCGCCCCGTCGACCGTCGCCCCCGAGCGCAGCTCGCGGAACACCGTGACGACCCGCTCGATCTCGTCGCTGGCGGTCGCCACCGGGGGCAGACCGATCGACGCACCGAGCTCGGCCACCCGTCGGCTCACGATCGCGATCTCCTCCTCGGCGGTGGCGGGGAGCGGCAGCACCACCGTGTTGAACCGGCGGCGGAGGGCGCTCGACAGCTCGTTGACGCCGCGGTCGCGGTCGTTGGCGGTGGCGATCAGGTTGAAGCCACGCACCGCCATCACCTCGGTGTCGAGCTCGGGCACCGGGAGCGACTTCTCCGACAGCACCGTCACCAGCGCGTCCTGCACCTCCGACGGCATGCGGGTGAGCTCCTCCACCCGCACGATCGACCCGCGCTGCATCGCCCGGTACACCGGGCTGGGCACGAGCGCGGCCTCGCTCGGCCCCTCGGCCAGCAGGCGCGCGTAGTTCCAGCCGTAGCGCAGGGTCTCCTCGGTGGTGCCGGCGGTGCCCTGCACGAGCAGCGTCGAGTCACCGCTGATCGCGGCGGCGAGGTGCTCGCTGACCCACGTCTTGGCCGTGCCGGGCACGCCGAGCAGGAGCAGGGCGCGGTCGGTGGCGAGCGTGGCCACGGCGGTCTCGACGAGACGGCGAGGGCCGACGTACTTGGGCAGCACCACGGTGCCGTCGGGCAACGTGGCGCCGAGCAGGTAGGTGACCACGGCCCAGGGCGACAGGCGCCACCCCGGTGGGCGCTCACGCTGGTCGTGGCGGGCCAGGGCGTCGAGCTCGTGCGCGGTCGCCACCTCGGCGTGCGGGCGCAGGATCTCGGTCATGGGGTCAGGTGCTCGATCATCCGGAGCCGCAACGATCCCAGGTCGGCGAGGGCGTGCGCCAGACCCGGCCGCGCCTCCCACCGCTCGATCGCCGCCACCAGCTCGGCGAGCGCGTCCGTGCGGCAGCGGGCGAGCAGGTTCACGAGCACGGGGCGATGGGCCGGCCCGAGCCGACCGGCGGCGAGGTCGTCGAGCAGCCCGGCGACGAGACCGGTGCCGTCGGCATCGAGCAGCGGGACGAGCGATGCCGGGACCGGCAGCACCCCACGGTCGGCCGGCGGGCGGAGATCGAGGTCGGCGACGACATCGGGAGGCAGGCGCCAGCCGTGACGCTCCACCAGCTGCAGCCACTCGGGCTCGAGGACCTGCCACTCGCGGCGGAGCCGCCACCAGTCGTCGACCGCCGCCACCGGCACGAGCGGTCGCGGGTCGTGCGGCTCGACGGGGCGGGGCGCGACCGGTGGACCCGGCGCGGTGGCCGAGCGGCGCACGGCTGCGAGCGCTGCCACCGTCGTGAGCAGCCGGCGCGACGCGGTGGGATCGACGGCATCGGCGACGAGATCGGCGAGCCGGCCCGGCGGCAGCACCGCCGGTTCGCGCCGATCGGTGCCGAGCAGCGCCGTGGCGACGACGTCGCGCCAGACGGTGTCGAGGCTCATGCCGCCGCCACGAACGAGGGGTCGGCGGTGGGCCCGATGTCGACGACGCGGTCGGCGAGGTGGAGCGTGAGCGGTCGGAGCCCCGCCGGCACCCACTCGACGGTGAGCGTGAGCGGGCCCTCGGTCGCGGCGACGGTGAGCACCCGCAGGGCGCGATCGTCGGCGACGAGGCGCACCGAGCCGGAGCCGTCGGTGAGGGCGCGGCCGTCCGCAGCCAACGACGCCCGCACCGTGGCGGGGAGGCGATCGAGCCACGGCTCCTGTGCGACGGCACGACCGATCTCGTCGAGCGCCGCCGCCAGCGTGCGGGCCTCCGGCCGGCTCGCCGCCGACTCGCCCACCCGCCGACCGACGAGCACCCGCAGCCCGTCACCGGGATAGCGGTGCAGGTCGCCCTCGAACGACGTGCCGACGGGCAGCGACCGGTCGAGCGCCTGCTGGTACGCCGCGAACGACAGCACCATCGCCCAGCGGCCGGTGCGCTCACCGCGCAGCCAGCACCGCCGCACCTCGATCCGGTCCTCGCGCGTGTCGCTGCGCCCGAGGACGTGCCAGCGATCGGTCTCGGGCACGCCGGCGAGCACGTCG
Organism: Ilumatobacteraceae bacterium; assembly: GCA_025456105.1. GTDB lineage: Bacteria > Actinomycetota > Acidimicrobiia > Acidimicrobiales > Ilumatobacteraceae. The sequence goes on from JALOLG010000016.1 coordinate 11,202, forward strand.
GCCTGGCGGACCTGCCAGCCCGTCGCGAGGCCCACGGCGTCGGCGAGGTGGTCGGGCAGATCAGGGAGGCGCAGCGCGGCGTTCGCGAGCAGGTGCAGCAGCCCGAGCTCCTCCAGCACCGCGGCGTGCCAGTCGTCGCCGACGCCGACGAGCCCGGCGACGCGCCGCACCCGGTTCGCGAGCGCCCCCGCCCTGGCGTCGACCAGCCGGGCCGCCAGGTCGTCCCAGGTGGCGTAGCGCGCCACCGAGGGGTCGGCGAGCCCGAGGCGCAGCCGGTCGTCGAGCCACTGCTCGAGCGCCACCAGCCCCTCGCGCAGGCGGGCGATGCGGTCGTCGCGGGTGTGGCGGTCGATCGGGGCGGGCGGCGCCGGCGGCGAGGGCCGTGGGTCGGGTGCGGCCGGGCGGTCGTCGGACTCGGGTGGCGGGCGGCTCGCCGCTCCCCACCGCGCCACCGATGCAGGTGGCGGAGCGGTGGGCACGTCGCCGCGCACCCACGCCAGCAGCAGCGCGAGTGCGTGCTTGCACGGCCGCTGCCGGCTGGCGCAGGTGCAGGTGGTGACGACGTCGACGTGGTGGACGGCGACGTCGTACGGCTCGGCGCGGCCGCCGCGCACCCGACCCCACACGAGCCGGTCGTCGCAGCCGGTGGTCAGCCACTGGCCGGGCGCGGCGAGCGGCTCGGCCGCCTCGATGGCACGCGCCGAGGGAGCGATCGCGTGCACCTGCTCGAGCTCCCAGCGACCGTCCACGGCCGTCGAGGGTACGCTCCGCGCCATGTCCCAGGCCGACGACCCCCGTCTGGCCGGCACGGCGATCGCCCCGTCGGTGCTCGACCTGATCGGCAACACGCCGCTGGTGCGCATGAAGCGCATCATGGAGGCGGAGGATCTCCCCTGCGTGCTGGCCATGAAGATGGAGACCACCAACCCGGGCGGCTCGGCCAAGGACCGGCCCGCACTGGAGATGATCCTCGCCGCCGAGCGCGACGGCCAGCTGCGACCGGGCGGCACCATCGTCGAGCCCACCAGCGGCAACACCGGTGTCGGGCTCGCGATCGTGGCCGCGCAGCGCGGCTACCGCTGCGTGTTCGTGATGACCGACAAGGTCGCACCCGAGAAGGTCTCGCTGCTCAAGGCCTACGGTGCCGAGGTCGTGGTGTGCCCGGTGGCCGTCGCACCCGAGGACGAGCGCAGCTACTACAAGGTCGCCGAGCGGCTCACCCACGAGCTCGATGCGTTCCGGCCGAACCAGTACGCGAACCCGGCCAACCCCGCGGCGCACTACGCGAGCACGGGTCCCGAGCTGTGGGCCCAGACCGCCGGCCGCATCACCCACTTCGTCGCCGGCGCCGGCACGTGCGGCTCGATCACCGGCACCGCCCGGTTCCTGAAGGAGCAGAACCCGGCGGTGCGGATCGTCGCGGCCGATCCCGAGGGCTCGGTGTTCTCCGGTGGCTCGGGTCGCCCGTACCTGGTGGAGGGCGTCGGGGAGGACTTCTTCCCCGCCGCCTGGGACCCGTCGCTCTACGACGAGGTCATCGCGATCAGCGACGAGGAGAGCTTCCTCACGGCACGTCGGGTGTCGCAGGTGGAGGGCATCCTCATCGGCGGGTCGGGCGGCATGGCGGTCGCCGCCGCGATCCAGGTCGCCCGGCGGGCCGCGCCCGACGACATCGTCGTCGTGCTCAACCCCGACTCGGGCCGCGGCTACCTCTCGCGGGTGTTCGACGACGCCTGGATGGCCAACTACGGCTTCCTCCGCGAGTGCGACCGCTGCGTCGCCGCGGTGCTCGACGCCCGCTCCGACTCGCTCGACTCGCTGCTGTACGTGAACCCGGCCGAGACCGTGCGGGTCGCGATCGAGCGCATGCGCCAGCACGGCGTGAGCCAGCTGCCGGTGTGCAAGAACCAGCCTCCGTTCGCCGCCGCCGAGGTGGCCGGGTCGGTCGACGAGCTGGAGCTGATGGAGACGATCGCCCGCGACCCGTCGGCCATGGACATGCCCGTCGAGAAGATCATGGGGCCCAAGCTGCCCACGATCGGGATCGGCCAGCAGGTCGACCGAGCGGTCGAGATGCTCGAGACGGCGCCGGCGCTGCTGGTGCTCGCGGGCGGCCGACCCGTGAGCGTCCTCACGCGCACCGACGTGCTGGCCTACTTCGAAGCCATCGCAGGAGACGCCCGTGGGTGAGCAGGAGCAGCAGGCCGGCTGGTCGTTCGAGACCCGGGCCATCCACGAGGGCCAGCCACCCGACCCCACCACCGGCGCGGTGGTGGTGCCCATCTCGCTGAGCACCACGTTCGCCCAGGAGGCCGTGGGCGAGCACCGCGGCTACGAGTACTCGCGGTCGGGCAACCCCACGCGGACGGCGCTCGAGACGTGCGTCGCCTCGCTCGAGTCGGCCCGGCACGGCCTGGCGTTCGCCAGCGGGCTCGCGGCGGAGGACAACGTGCTTCGCCTCGTGCGGCCGGGCCGGCGCGTGCTGCTCGGCAACGACGCCTACGGCGGGACGTTCCGGCTGATCTCGAAGGTGTGGGGCCCGCTCGGCGTGGCGCACACGGCCGTCGACCTCACCGACGTCGACGCGCTCGCGGCCGACTGGCCCGACGACACCGACATGGTGTGGCTCGAGACCCCCACCAACCCGCTGCTCAGCTGCATCGACATCGAGCGCGTCGCCGAGGTGGCGCACACCCACGGCGCGCTGGTGGTGGTCGACAACACGTTCGCCACGCCGTACCTGCAGCAGCCGATCACGCTCGGTGCCGACATCGTGGTGCACTCGGCCACCAAGTACCTCGGCGGCCACAGCGACGTGGTGGGTGGGTTCCTCGCGGTCGACGACGACTCGATCGCCGAGCGCCTGCGCTTCACCCAGAACGCCGCCGGAGCGGTGCCGTCACCGTTCGACTGCTACCTCGTGCTGCGCGGTGTGAAGACCCTCGCCGTGCGCATGGACCGCCACTGCCAGAACGCCCGCGCCGTCGTCGATCTGCTCGTCGGGCACCCCAAGGTCGACCGCGTGCTGTACCCACAGCTGCCCGACCACCCCGGTCATGCCGCAGCCGCGCGCCAGATGCGCGACTTCGGTGGCATGGTGAGCTTCACGGTGCGCGGTGGCGAGGCGGCGGCCCGTGCGGTGGCGGCCGCCACCGAGGTGTTCACCCTCGCCGAGTCGCTCGGCGCCGTCGAGAGCCTCATCGAGCACCCGGGTGCCATGACGCACGCGTCGGCAGCCGGGTCACCCCTCGAGGTGCCGGCCGACCTGGTTCGGCTGTCGGTGGGACTCGAGCACGCCGACGACCTCGTCGCCGACCTGGAGCAGGCCCTCGAGCACGGCTGACCCATGACCGCCTCCCCGCTCCCCCCGCTGGTCGTGGCGGCGAACCGGCTGCCGGTGAGCCGGTGCGACGACGGGTGGGCACCGAGCCCGGGCGGGCTGGTCCGGGCGCTGCTGCCGATGCTCCGCGACAGCGGGGGGATCTGGGTGGGCTGGACCGGCGTGCCCGACGACGACGCGACGCCGTTCACGCACGAGGGCGTCGCGCTCCACCCGGTGCCGCTCGACGCCACCGAGGTGGCGGGCTACTACGAGGGCTTCGCCAACGACACGCTGTGGCCGCTCTACCACGACGCCATCCGGGAGTCGGGCTACCACGCCGAGCAGTGGGACACCTACGTGACGGTCAACGAGCGCTTCGCCGACGTGCTCGCCGAGGTGTCGCCGCCGAACTCCCTGGTGTGGGTGCACGACTACCACCTCCAGCTGGTGCCGGCGCTGCTCCGCGCTCGCCGCACCGACGTGCGGATCGGCTTCTTCGACCACATCCCCTTCCCGCCGCTCGAGCTGTTCTCGCGCCTGCCCTCGCGGGAGGAGATCGTCCGCGGCCTGCTCGGCGCCGACCTGGTGGGGTTCCAGCGCCACGGCGACGCGCGCAACTTCGCCGCCGCCGCGACCGAGCTGCTCGGCGCCCACGGCGACGACGACGCGATCACGTTCGACGGACACACCACCACCGTCGGCGCCTTCCCGATCTCGATCGACGTCGAGGAGTTCGAGACGCTCGCCGCGGGCCGCACCACCCGCCAGCGCAC
>JALOLG010000017.1 GCA_025456105.1 Ilumatobacteraceae bacterium
TACCGGTTCCGGCGCGCCGAGCGCGTGCTCGTCGACAGCGAGGCCGAGGCGCTCGTGCACGACCTCGACGTGCTCGACGGTCTCATGCGCACACTCGACACCGACGACCCGCGACGCGCCCGCCTGCTGCGACGGCTCGCCGACGCGCTCGACCGCGTCCCCGACATCGCGGCTGCACGCCACGTCGTCGCCGGTGCGCTCGACACACCGGCCCGAGCGAGCGCACACCGCGTCGTCGCCACCGGGCACGCGCACATCGACACGGCCTGGCTGTGGCCGCTCCGTGAGACGGTGCGCAAGTGCACGCGCACCTTCGCGTCGGCCGTCGATCTCATGGACCGATACCCCGAGTACGTGTTCACGTGCTCGCAGGCCCAGCAGTACGCCTGGATCGAGGAGCGCCATCCCGAGCTGTTCGAGCGCATCCGCGCCCGGGTGGCCGAGGGACGGTGGGTCCCGGTGGGGGGCATGTGGGTGGAGGCCGACATGAACCTGCCGTCGGGCGAGAGCATCGCCCGCCAGATCGTGCACGGCCAGCGCTGGTTCGAGGACCGCTTCGGGGTGCGCTCGACCGAGGTGTGGATCCCGGACGTGTTCGGCTACCCCGCCGGTCTGCCGCAGCTGTTCGCGGCCGGGGGCATGCACCGGTTCGTCACGCAGAAGCTCTCGTGGAACCAGCAGAACCGCTTCCCGCACCACACGTTCTGGTGGGAGGGCCTCGACGGCACGCGGGTGCTCACCCACTTCCCGCCGGTCGACACCTACAACGCCGAGATCACGCCCGGCGAGTGCGCACACGCCTCGGGTCGGTTCCGCGACCACGGGTGGAGCGACTGGTCGCTCATGCCGTTCGGGCACGGTGACGGAGGCGGTGGGCCCACGCGCGAGATGCTCGAGCGCGCCCGACGGCTCGCCGACCTCGACGGATCGCCGCGCCTCGAGATCGGCACCCCCGCCGCGTTCTTCGGGCGCGTCGAGCGCGAGGTCGCGGCCGGTGCCCCCGTCCCGGTGTGGCGCGGCGAGCTGTACTTCGAGATGCACCGTGGCACCCTCACCAGCCAGCTGCGCACCAAGCTCGGCAACCGGCGGTGCGAGCAGCTCCTGCGCGAGGCCGAGCTGTGGGCCACCACGCTGGGTGACCCGGCGGGCGTCGACCACCTCTGGCGCGAGGTGCTCACCCAGCAGTTCCACGACATCCTGCCCGGTTCGTCGATCGCCTGGGTGCACGCCGACGCCGAGGCCACGTTCGATCGCGTCGCGGCCGAGCTCACGACCATGATCGACGACCGCCTCACCCGGATCGCGGGCACCGACGCCACCCTCGTGAACCCGGCGAGCCACCCGGTCGACGGCGTCGTGATCGTCGACGGTCCACCGGTCGACGGGCACGGACCGGTCCAGCTGCTGATCGACGGCACCGTCGCGTTCCGCTCGGTCGTGCCGGCGGTCGGCACCGGACCGGCCACCGCGCACCGCCTCGACGACCAGGTCGTGGTGACGGACCGGTCGATGGCGAGCCCGCACCTCGCGGTCCGCTGGGACGACGACGGCAACCTCACGTCGGTCATCGACGTGGTGGCCGGGCGCGAGCTGCTGCCACCGGGTCGGCTCGGTGCCGTCCTGCAGCTGGCGGTCGACCACCCGGTGGAGTACGACGCCTGGGACGTCGAGGCGTGGACGGTGGCCGGCGGTGAACCCCTGCAGCGGGCCGACGCGGTCGAGGTGGTCGAGCACGGGCCGCTCGTCGGTCGGGTGCGCGTGGAGCGGTCGTTCGGCTCCTCACGGGCGGTCGTCACCTACACCCTGCGCGCCGGCAGCCCGCGCCTCGACGTGCACGTGGCGATCGACTGGCACGAGCGCGAGCGCCTGCTCTCGATGGTGTTCCCGCTCGACGTGCGGGCCGACACCGCGGCGTGCGACGTGCAGCTCGGTCGGGTCCACCGACCGACGCACCCGTCGAGCCCCTGGGACGCCGCCAAGTTCGAGGTGTGCGCGCACCGCTACGTCGACGTGTCCGAGCCCGGGTTCGGCGTGGCGGTCCTCAACGACGGCCGCTACGGGCACGGGCTGTTCGACGGCCAGGTGCGCGTGAGCCTGGCGCGCGGCGCGCGCTACCCCGACCCCGACGCCGACATCGGCCACCACGAGGTGACGCTCGCGCTGCTCCCCCACCCCGGTGACCCGACGGTGGTGGTGCGCGAGGCCGAGCAGCTCAACCGGCCGGTCCGACGCGTGGTCGGCCACGCGGCCGACCCGGCGCCACCGGTGCTCACCCTGAGCGGCCACGGCGTCGAGCTCGATGCCGTGAAGCCGGCCGACGACGGCTCCGGCGACGTGGTGGTGCGCCTGCACGAGGCGGTGGGTGCGCGCCGGTCTGTCACGCTCGCCGCGTCGCGCCGGGTGACAGCCGCGTCGCGCTGCGACCTGCTGGAGGCGCCGCAGGCCGGCATCGAGGTGGGCGACGGCATCGTCGCGCTCGAGCTGCGGCCGTTCGAGCTGGTGACCCTGCGCCTCACCCTCGCGGCACCCTGACCGGGATCGCGTCAGGCGCCGAGGTGGCGGAGGGCGACCGCCGAGTAGAGCGCGACGCCCGTGGTCATCGCGGCCTCGTCGAACACCACCCGGTTGGAGTGGTTCGGCGCGGCGGTGGCCGGCGAGCGGTCGGCCGGGGTGCCGCCGAGGAACATCATCGTGCCGGGCACGTCGTGGAGCACGTAGCTGAAGTCCTCGGCGCCCATCACGGGGTTCGGCAACCGGACGACGTGGTCGTCGCCCACGAGGTGCTCGGCCACGTCGAGTGTGAAGTCGGCGAAGCGGTCGTCGTTCGAGGTGACCGGGTAGCCCGGGATCACGTCGATGTCGACCTCGGCCCCGTGCGCCGAGGCCACGCCGTCGGCCACCCGCCGGAGCGCGTCGTGCACCGTCGCACGGGTGCGCTCGCTGACGGCGCGGATCGTGCCCTCGATCTCGGCCGACTCGGGGATGATGTTGTTCGTGGTGCCGGCGACGATGCGGCCGACCGTGACGACCGCCGGGTCGAAGACGTCGATCCGGCGGGTGACCATCGACTGGATCGCCTGGACGATCTCGCACGCCACCGGGATCGGGTCGAGCGCGCGGTGCGGTTCGCTGGCGTGGCCACCGCGCCCGGTGAGGCGGATCACGAAGCGGTCGGCCGACGCCATCACCGCGCCCCGGCGGGTGCTCACCCACCCCGTGGGCAGTGCCGACGTGATGTGGAGTGCGAACGCTCCGGTGACCGGCGACGGCGTGCCGTCGGCGAGCGTCGGCACGTCGAGCAGCCCCTCGTCGAGCATGTAGCGGGCGCCGTGGTGGCCCTCCTCACCGGGCTGGAACATGAACAGCACGCGGCCGGCGATCTCCGACCGGCGCTCGCTCAGCACGCGGGCGGCGCCGACGAGCATCGCGGTGTGCGTGTCGTGCCCGCAGGCGTGCATCGACCCCTCGACCTCCGACGCGAAGTCGAGACCGGTGTCCTCGTGCAGCGGCAGCGCATCCATGTCGCCGCGCAGCAGCACCGTCGGCCCCGGACGGTCGCCGGTGAGCAGCGCGGTCACACCGCTGGTCGAGCGGTGCAAGGTGACGTCGAGCGGCAGACCGTCGATCGCCTCGAGCACCCGCTCACGGGTGCGGGGCAGCTCGTTGCCGAGCTCGGGGTGGACGTGGAGGTCGCGACGGAGGGCGACGATCCCCGCCTCGACGCCACGGGCCTGATCGACGAGCTCGCGCTCGAGCTCCGGATGCTCGGTCATGGCCTCATGGTAGGTGGCCGAGCCGCCTCGGCGTTTCCGGGCGAGCGGCCGGCGAGCACCCCTGTGGCGACCCGCACGACCAACTCCCGGAGGGAACACCATGACCATGTACGGCGCGAACCCCGAGCAGCTCGCCCAGCTCGGCCGCACGCTCACGAACCAGATCGCCGCGATCGACCAGGTGATCGCGAGCGTCGACGCAGCGCTCGCCGGCACCACGTGGCAGGGACCGGCGCGGCAGCGGTTCGAGCACGAGTGGACCGGTTCGTTCACGCACGCGCTGCACCGGCTGGAGGAGGCGTTCTCGGTCGCCGGGCGCGACTGCATCGCCCGGTCCGACGAGCTGCAGCGCGTGATGGGCGCCTGAGGAGCGCGCCGGGTGACGTCGCCCGGGTCGACCTCGTACGCTCGACGGCGTGCACCAGCTGGAGTTCACGATCGAGCCGTTCGTCGAGGGTCGGCCGGGCCCGCACGTGACCGCGGCGATCGAGGCGCTCGAGGCGCTCGGCGCGACCGTCGACGTCGGGCCCTTCGGGTCGAGCTGCACCGGCACCACCGACCAGCTGCCCGAGCTGGTGGCCGCCGTCACGCGGGCGGCGCTCGCCAACGGTGCCACCCACGTCACGCTCGACATCGGTGTCGTCACCGACCGGCCGGAGGGCTCGTCGTGACGGCACCACGCCCCGCGGAGCACCCCCTCGTGCGCGCGGTCCGACCGGTCGCCGATGCCGTCGGTGCCACGATCGTGCCCCCCGACGCGCGCGAGCGCTCCGACGTCGAGCTCGTCTGGGAGGGCGAGGTGGTGGGCGCCGTGCGCCTGCCGCCGCTGCACGGTGCGCTCGATCGCCTCATCGACGCCGTCGAGACCGAGCTCGGCGGTCGGCTCCCGAGCCTCTCGCGCCACGACAAGCAGCGAGCGGTCCGGATGCTCGACGAGCGTGGCGCGTTCACGCTCCGGCGGGCCGTGGAGGACGTCGCCGACGCGATGGGCGTGAGCCGGATCACCGTCTACAACTACCTGAACGCGATCCACCGGTGACGGGGCCGGCCCGCTTCGACGTCGTCGCGTTCGACGCCGACGACACCCTCTGGCGCAGCGAGGACTCGTTCCACGCCGCCGAGCAGCGCTTCGTCGAGCTCCTCGGCCCCCACGCCCCCGAGGGCGTCGACGTCGCGGCGGCGCTCAGCGCCATCGAGCGCGCCAACCTGTCGATCTCGGGCTACGGCGTCAAGGCGTTCACGCTCTCGATGATCGAGGCGGCCATCAGCATCTCCGGCGCCCGAGTCCCGGCATCGGTGATCGACGAGCTGCTCACCATCGGTCGCGAGATGCTCACCGAGCACGTCCACCTGCTCCCCCACGTCCCCGAGGTGCTCGCCGAGGTGGGCCGGCACCACCGGCTCGTGCTCATCACCAAGGGCGACCTCGTGCACCAGACCCGCAAGATCACCACCTCGGGCCTCGAGCACCACTTCGACCACGTCGAGGTCGTGCTCGAGAAGGACCCCGACACGTACCAGCGGATCGTCGACCACCTCGACGTCGCGGCCGATCGGTTCTGCATGGTGGGCAACTCCGTGCGCAGCGACGTCCTGCCGGTGCTCGAGATCGGGGGGCACGCGGTGCACGTGCCGTACCACCTCACCTGGGCGGTCGAGCACGTCGAGCACCACGACGCCGACTTCGCCGAGCTGGCCTCCATCGCCGACGTCCCGCGCTGGCTGGCCGGCGCCGCCTGAGCTCGGGCGGTCAGAGCCGCCGCAGCTGCACGTGGTCGACGCGGTGGTCGCGCGCCTTGTGGAGCACGAGCGACGCGCGCGACCGGGTGGGCAGGATGTTCTCGCGCAGGTTGCGGCCGTTGATGTCGACCCAGATGTCGTGGGCCACGGCGGCCGCCTCGTCGTCGGTGAGCTCCGCGAAGTGCCGGAAGAAGCTGGTGGGATCCTTGAAGACCGTCTGGCGCAGGGTCATGAACCGCTCGAGGAACCAGCGCTCGATGTCGTCCTCCTCGGCGTCGAGGTAGATCGAGAAGTCGAAGTAGTCGCTCACGAACTCCGAGCGGCCCGGCGTCATCTGGAGCACGTTGAGCCCCTCGAGGATCAAGATGTCGGGCTGGCACACCGTGACGTGCTGATCGGCGACGATGTCGTAGACGACGTGGCTGTAGACGGGGGCGTGCACCACCTCGACCCCGCTCTTCACGTCGGCGAGGAAGTCGAGCAGGCGCGCCGTGTCGTAGCTCTCCGGGAAGCCCTTGCGGTTGGCGATGCCACGGGCCTCGAGGACCGCGTTGGGGTGGAGGAAGCCGTCGGTGGTGACGAGGTCGACCTTCGGGTGGTCGGGCCAGCGCGAGAGGAGCGCCTGGAGGATGCGGGCGAGGGTGCTCTTGCCCACGGCCACCGAACCGGCGATGCCGATCACGTACGGCACCTTCGGGGCGACCGTGCCGAGGAACGTCGCCGACACCTTGTGCAGGTTCTGCACGGCGCTCACGTAGAGGTTGAGGAGGCGGCTGAGCGGCAGGTACACCGCAGCCACCTCGTCGAGGTCGATGCGCTCGTTGATGCCGCGGAGCGCGTCGAGGTCGGGGTCGCGCAGCGTCAGGGGCGTGGCGGCCCGCAGCACGGCCCACTCCGCGCGATCGAACGAGAGGTTGCGCCCCGTCACCGTGGCGGACCCTACGCTCGTCGGGTGGCCGCCACGGAATCGACGCGTCGGGCGCGGCGCGATCTCGGTGCGTGGGCCACCCCACCCGAGCTCGTCGAGCTCGTGGTGTCGGCCGTCGTCACCCCCGAGTGGGTGGCCGACCGCCGGGCCGAGCGACCTGGCAGGCCGATCCGCCTCCTCGATCCGGCATGTGGCGACGGGCGCTTCCTGCGGGCGGCGGCCGACGCCGTGTCCGCCGCCGGCGCGACCTGCCGGGTGACCGGCATCGACGTCGACGAGGGTGCGGTCGGTGCGGCCCGCACCCTGCTGCGTGGGCACCCCGCCGAGGTGATCCACGCCGACGCCCTCGCCACGGAGTGGCCGGGCGGACCGTTCGACCTCGTCGTCGGCAACCCGCCGTTCCTCTCCCAGCTCGACCGGCGCACCACCCGGGGCGGCTCCAGCCGCCACGGTGGCGGACCCTACGCCGACGCCGCGGCGGAGTTCCTGGTGCTCGCGGTGCGGTCGCTCTCGCCCGGCGGTCGCGTCGGCCTCGTCCTGCCGCAGTCGGTGCTGGGCTCGCGCGACGTCGCGCCGGTGCGCGCCGAGGTCGACGCGCTGAGCCGCCGCATCTGGTCGTGGTGGTCGCCCGATCGGTGGTTCGACGCCGAGGTGGTGGTGTGCGCCCTCGGCTTCGAGCGGCGGCGGTCACCGGTGGCGCCGAGCGCTCCCACCTGGTCCGACGTGGTCACGCGCGCCGTCGGCATCCCCGATCCGCCGGTCGCCGACGCCGACGGCGTCGTCGGCGACCGGGCGACCATCGGGGCGAACTTCCGTGACGAGTACTACGGCCTGGTCGGCGCCGTGTCGGACACCGCCGACGGACCGCCGCTCGTGACCACCGGGCTGATCGACCCGGGCCGGTCGCGATGGGGCACCCAGCCCGTGCGGATCGCCCGCCAGCGCTACGAGGCCCCGCGCGTCGACCTCGCTCGTCTCGACGGTCGCATGCAGGCGTGGGCGGCGCGCAAGCTCGTCCCGAAGGTGCTCGTCGCCACCCAGACGCGGGTGGTGGAGGCGGTCGTCGACGACGCCGGGGTGTGGCTGCCGGCCGTGCCGGTCATCACCGCGGTGCCCCACGACGGCGTCGATCCCTGGGCGATCGGTGCCGTCCTCACCTCACCGCTCGCGACCTCCCACGTGTGGTGGCAGGCCGCGGGAACCGGGCTGTCGGGGTCGACGGTGCGCGTACGGGCGTCCCACCTCGCCGCCACGCCGTGGCCGGCGGGTGACCTCGGACCGGCCGTGCGTGCGCTGCGCGGTGGCGACATCGCAGGCTGCGGCCGCGCGGTCGCACACGCGGCCGGGTGGCCCGACGATCACCCGGCGATCAGCTGGTGGGCCGCGGCGATCGGCGACGCCACGGTGCCACCATCCGCTCCCACCCGGGCGACCCGGCGATCATCCACAGCAGCCACAGACCGATCAGCTCGGTGAGGTGCACCAGCTCGGACCACCCCGACCGACGGCCGGCGACGATGTCGGCGATCGCACCGAGGCCCATCGCCACCACGAGCGCGGCGGCGAACGGCAGCAGCCCGTATGCCCGGTGCGGGCGCCAGGCCGCGTAGAGCAGCCCGATCGCCATCGCGAGCGCGAACGCCCCGAGGTGGCGGGCGACGTGCACCGTGGCACCGTCGACCTCGCCGAGCAGCACCGCCGGCAGGCTCTGGGCCACCAGCACCACCCCCACCCAGGCGAGGGCCGGCCGGAGCCAGCCGCCGCGCCCGAGCCGCGCCGGACGGGCGCGGTCGAGCACGCGCCAGGTCAGGTCGGGCATCTCCGACGGACGGGTCGCCGCCCGCAACCGCACCGACCGGGTGAGCGCCGACATGCGCTCGAGGTGCGCCGTGCAGCCGGGGCACCCGGCGAGGTGGCCGTGCAGCTCGGCCTCCTCGGCGGCGGTGGCCTCGCCGTCGAGCATCGCCGACATGAGCTCGTGGGACCTTCGGCACTCCATGCCGTGACGGTCGTCCCAGGCGGTCGTCCGGTTCCCCGGGGCACACTGTGGGCGTGGATCAGCTCACGGCGTGGCTCGTCGCGGCCCAGCAGGGGGACCGCCGCGCGCTCGAGCGCTTCATCGCCGCCACGCAGACCGACGTCTGGCGCCTGTGCCGGCACCTCGGTGATCCCGACTCGGCCGACGACCTCGCCCAGGAGACCTACGAGCGGGCGATCGCCGCACTGCACCGGTACCGGGCCGAGGGCCCGGCCACGAGCTGGCTGTTCACGATCGCCCGGCGCACCTGCGCCGACGCCACCCGGCGCCGCAGCCGCCGTCGGCGCCGCCAGGCCGAGACCGCCCACGAGCAGCTCGACGACCCGCGGTTCGTCCCGATCGACCAGGTCCGCGTCGAGCTCGACGACCTCCTCGCCCGCCTCGACCCGGATCGCCGGGCGGCGTTCGTCGTCACCCAGGTGCTGGGGCTGCGCTACGAGGAGGCCGCCGAGGTGCTGGGGTGCCCCATCGGCACGATCCGCTCCCGGGTCGCCCGGGCACGTGCGGACCTGCTCGACATGATCGGCCCGGCCGCGGGAACCCAGGCCCCTCCATCGGCGACCATGGAAGCATGAGGCTCTCGGCTCGCGCCCTGGCGGCGGTGATCACCACGGCGGTCGTGCTGCTCGCGGCCTGCGGCGACGACCAGACGGCCGCACCCGAGCTCTCGCCGATCGCCGAGCAGGGCCGCCAGGTGGCCGCCCAGAACGGCTGCGCCAGCTGCCACGGCGCGAACGGCCAGGGCGGGGTCGGGCCGGCGTTCGTCGGCCTGGTGGGCTCCGAGCGGACCTTCGCCGACGGCACGTCGCTCGTGGCCGACGAGGCGTACGTGCGCGAGTCGATCCTCGAACCGGCCGCCCGCCAGGTGGCCGACTACTCGATCATCATGCCCGAGAACGACCTGTCGCCCGAGGAGGTCGACCAGGTCGTCGCGTACATCCTCGAGCTGTCGAACCCCCCGGAGCCCGCATCGTGAAGCGCCTCACCACCCTCGCCCTCGCCGCCGCCCTCGTGGTGCCCCTCGCCGCCTGCGGGGGCGACGAGCCGCACGAGTTCGCCGGCTACGTGCGCACCCCCGAGCCCCAGGTCGACGTCGCCGCGCTCCCCAACCTCACCGACGGCGGTGCCGACTTCGAGCTCCGCGCCGAGCCGGGGAACCTGCTGCTCACGTTCTTCGGCTACACGAACTGCCCCGACTTCTGCCCCACCACGCTCGCCGACACCCGCGCCGCAGTCCGCCGTCTCGACCCCGCCGACGCCGAGCGCATCGACGTGGCGATGATCACCGTCGACCCCGATCGCGACCTCGAGGCGCTGCCGGCCTACGTGCAGAGCTTCGACGAGGGCTGGATCGGGCTCGGCACCGACGACGCCGATCTGCTGGCCACCGTGGCCGCCCCGTTCGGTGCGAGCTACCAGGTCGACGGCGAGGAGGTGGCCCACAGCACGCAGCTCTACGCCATCGACGACCAGGGGCGCCTCGTCATGACCTGGCCGTTCGGCATCGCCAGCGAGCAGCTCGCCGGCGATCTCGAGGCGCTGCTCGAGGCCCAGGAGTCGACGGCATGATCCGACGGATCGCCCTCGCCGCCCTGCTCCTCGGCGCACCGGCGCTCGTGGCGTGCGGTGAGTCGGAGCCGACTCGACCCGGCATCGCGGCCCAGCCCGAGGCCACCCCGCCCGACGTCGAGTTCATCGTGCCGTACGGCACCGGCGAGAAGATCGACGCGGGCGAGCCGGTCGAGCTGATGCCCGACGACCTGACGATGCAGGTCGGCGAGACGATCCGCATCACCAACCTCGACAACCGCGGCCACGTCGTCGGGGTGTTCTACGTGGGGGCCAACGAGGTCCTCGTGCAGAAGTTCACCTCGCCGGGCGTGCTGAGCGGTGAGTGCTCGCTGAACGACAGCGGCACCTTCACGCTCACCGTCGAAGCGGCGTGAGGCGGCTCACCGCAGCGGCGCTGTCGGGCGTGGTCGGCGCAGCACTGGCCGTCGTCGCCACTCCCGTCGTCGCTCACGCCGATCCGGCCGGGCCCACCGACTTCCGCAGCGAGATCACCCGGCTCGATCCCCCGACCGATGCGGTGACCGCGTCGATCGTCGGCGGCGACGCGTTCGTCCTGCTCGAGGTCGCGCCGGGCACCGAGGTCGTGGTGGTGGGCTACGCCGGGGAGCCGTACCTGTGGTTCCGGCCCGACGGCAGCGTCGCCGAGAACGCGTCGTCCCCGGCCCGCTACCTCAACGAGGAGCGCTTCGGCGGCGACGTCCCCGACGGCGTCGATCCCGACGCCCCACCCGAGTGGATCGAGGTGGGCTCGGGCGCGCACGCCTGGCACGACCACCGAGCCCACCGCATGGACCGCGGTCGGCCACCCGGTGCGGAGCCCGGCGACGTCGTGCTCGACGGCGTGATCCCGCTCGTGGTCGACGGGCCGTCGTGCTGGCGGGCCGCCGCTCGACCCATGCCGCTGCGGTCGTCACCACCCTCACCGCGGGGATCGCCCTCGTCGTCGGGACGTGGCAGTTCCGGTCGCTCCCGGCCGAGACCGGGCCCTCGATCACCTGGTGGGCGCTGCCGCTCACCGCGCTCGTGGCCGCCGCGATCGCCCTCGGCACCGCTGGGCGCCCGGGCATCACCTCGACCGGCGCGCTCGCGGTCGCGGGCGTGCAGCTCGTGGTGTGGGGCTGGCAGCGCCGCGACGGGCTCACCCGGGCCCTGCTCCCCACCGACGCCCCCGCCTGGCTCGACCGACTCGCCACCGCGCTCGCCCTCGGTGTCGGCGTCGCCGCCGTGGTGGTCGCCGGTCTCACCCTCGGCGCGCTCTGGCGCCACCCCGCCCCGGCCCAGGCGCCCACCCCGACCTGATCTGCAGTTTGGGCTGCAGTCACCAGCAGATCTGCCGGTGACTGCAGCCCGAACCGTCGGGAACGGCTCAGCCGGCGAGGGCGTCGTCGATCGCGGCCTCGAGCTCGGCGGCGGTCATCGGCCCGAGGTGCTCGGTGACGATGGTGCCGTCGGCGTCGAGCACGAGCGTCACCGGCAGCGTGGCGGTGCCCAGCTCGGCGGTGAGGTCGTTGCGCTCGTCGAGGTAGTTCGGGAACGTGACGCCCACCTCGTCGAGGAAGTCACCTGCAGCACCGGCGGTGTCGCCGATGTTGACCCCCACGAACGCCACGTCGTCGCCGCGGGCCTGGTGCACCGCCTCGAAGTCGGGCAGCTCGCGCCGGCACGGCGCGCACCACGTGGCCCACAGGTTCACCACGGCCGGCCCGTCGAGCTCGGCCAGGTCGATCTCCTGCCCGCCGTCGACCGACGGCAGGGTCAGGTCGGGGAGACCTGACCCTGCCTCGGAGCCGTCACTGCCGCCGCAGCCCGCCGCGACGGCGATCGCCAGGACCACGCCCGTCACCGTGGCCCGGCGACCGATCACGGTGCCTCGTCGCGGACCTCGACGCTGACCACCACCGGGTCGGCGCTCTCGAACACGAGCGTGGCGTCGAAGGTGTCGCCCACCTCCAGCGGCTCGGCCAGCTGGAGCAGCATCACGTGGTAGCCACCCGGCTCGAGCGACACCGTCTCGTCGGCCGGCAGCTCGAGGAACGGGATCTGCTGCATGACCATGGCGCCGTCCATGCCGCCCTCCATGTCGCCCTCGGCCATCGTGCCCTCGGTCATGCCCTCGTCGGCCATCGTGCCCTCGGTCATGCCCTCGTCGGCCATGGTGTCCTCGGTCATCGCGCCGTCGGCGGCCACCGTCTCGTGGATCTCGGTCCGGGCCGCCACCTCGGGCGCCACCGTCACCGCCGTGAGCCGGTCGGCCTCGGGGGACGTGATCTCCATGTACATGGCGCCGACGTCGACGGCCATCGGCGAGGTGCGCGCCCAGGCGCCCTCCACCTCGGGGCCCGACGCCTCGTCGTCACCACATGCGGCGAGGCCACCAAGGGCCAGGACCGCGACTGCCAGGGCTGCTGTCCGCTTCATGCCACCAAGGTCGTCGCTCGGGTCGTTCCGGTTCCCGGACGGATCTCGAGTCAGCGATGCCAGGGCGCGATCGGTGACACCGCGCCCGGGCCGCCCGTGAGGACCTCGACACCGTCGTCGGTGACGAGCACGGTGTGCTCGAACTGCGCGGTGCGACGCCCGTCGGCGGTGACCGCGGTCCAGTCGTCGTCCCACATCTTGTGCTGCCACGTGCCGAGCGTGATCATCGGCTCGATCGTGAACGTCATCCCGGGACGCATCACCATCGTGTTGCGCGGGTCGAAGTAGTGCAGCACGGGGATGTCGAGGTGGAACTGCTCGCCGATGCCGTGGCCGATGAACGCCCGCACCACGCCGTAGCGGTGCGCCTTGGCGTGCTGCTCGATGGCGCGGCCGATCTCGTTGATGGGCCGGCCCGGCTTGACCGCCTCGATGCCGTGCCACATGCACTCCTCGGTGACCCGGATGAGCTCGCGGCTGACCTCGTCGACGTCGCCCACGACGAACGTCGCGTTCGTGTCGCCGTGCACGCCGCCGATGTACGCCGTGACGTCGAGGTTGACGATGTCGCCGTCCTGCAGGGGGCGCGAGTCGGGGATGCCGTGGCAGATGACCTCGTTGACCGAGGTGCACAGGCTCTTGGGGTAGCCGTGGTAGTTGAGCGTGCTCGGGTACGAGCCGCGCTCGATGTAGAGCTGGTGGGTGTACTCGTCGATCTCGTCGGTGGTGACACCGGGACGCACGAACTCACCGGCGAGGCGCAGGATCTCGGCCGCCACCCGGCCGGCGTGGCGCATGCGCTCGATCACCTCGGGCGTCTTCACCCGTGACTCGTCCCACGACTCGACGTGGCCGGTGTCGGCATACGACGGCCGAGCGATGGTGTCGGGCACCGAGCGCACGGGCGAGACGACGCCGGGGAGCACGCGGCCTTCCGACCGCTTGTGGCAGCGCTTGTACTTGCGACCGCTGCCGCACCAGCACGGATCGTTGGCCTGCGGCAGCACGGCGGGGGCAGCGACGGACCTCACCTCGACCAGTCTAGGAGCGCGGCCCCCGATCGGGTCAGGGAGCGGCGCCCGCGACCAGTGTCACGGCGCGAGGCGCTCGATCGTCCAGGCGTCGCCGGCGCGCCGGTAGCGGAGCCGGTCGTGGAGCCGCGACGGGCGGCCCTGCCAGAACTCCCACTCGGCGGGGACGAGCAGCCACCCACCCCAGAAGGGTGGGCGCGGCACCTCGACCCCGGCGAAGCGCTGCTCGACCTCGGCCACCCGGGCCTCGAGCTCGGCCCGATCGGCGATCACCCGGCTCTGTGGCGAGGCCCACGCCCCGATCCGGCTCTCGCGCGGCCGGGTCGCGAAGTACTCGTCGCTCTCGGCGTCGCTCAGCAGCGTGACGTCGCCGCGCACCCGCACCTGCCGGTGCAGGTCGAGCCACGCGAACGTGGCCGCCGCGCTGGCGCTGAGCTCGAGCTGGCGGCCCTTGGCGCTGGTGTGGTTGGTGAAGAACGTGATGCCGCGGGCGTCGACGCCACGGGCGAGCAGCACGCGGGCGTCGGGCGCGCCGAGGGAGTCGACCGTGCTCACCGTCATCGCGTTCGGCTCGGCGAGCCCCGACGCCACGGCGTCGTCGTGCCAGCGGTGCCACTGCTCGACCGGATCGGCCGCCAGGTCACCGACGTCGAGCCCCGCGGTCTCGTACTGCACCCGCCGCGAGCGCAGCGCCACGTGCCGCGGATCGAGCGGGTCGAGGTCGGTCATGCCGGCCGCCGTGGCTCGATGACGGTGATGCCCCGCATGTACGGCCACAGCACCTCGGGGATCCGCACCGAGCCGTCGGGCTGGCGATGGACCTCCATGATGGCCGCCCACACCCGTGGCACCGCGAGCGCCGACCCGTTGAGGGTGTGCACGAGCTCGGTGCCCTTGCGGGGCGTGCCGTCGGGATCGGCGGGGCGGTAGCGGATGTTGGCGCGCCGCGCCTGGTAGTCGCTGAACCAGCTCACCGACGACACCTCGAGCCACTGGTCGGCACCCGGTGCGAACACCTCGATGTCGAAGCTCCGGTGGTGGCTCTGGCCGAGGTCGCCGGTGCAGATCTCGATCACCCGGTGGGGCAGCTCGAGGGCCTCGATGGTGCCGAGCGCGCGGCGCAGCAGCTCCTGCAGCAGGTCGGGTGCCTGCTCGGGGGTGGCGATCGCGAGGATCTCGACCTTGTCGAACTCGTGCGAGCGCAGCATGCCCCGCGTGTCGCGACCCGCCGACCCCGACTCGCGGCGGTAGCACGGGCTGTAGGCGATGAGGCGCACCGGCAGCTGGGCGGCATCGAGGATCTCACCGGCGTAGATCGACGTGAGCGGCACCTCGGCGGTGGGGATGCACCACAGGTCGTCGCGCTCGATCGCGTAGGCGTCGTCGGCGAACTTCGGCAGCTGGCCGGTGGCGGTGAGCGTGGCGGTCGACACCAGCGACGGCGGCCGCACCTCCTCGAAGGCATCGGCGTTGCGGTCGAGCGCCAGCTGGCAGAGCGCGCGGGCCAGCGTGGCACCCGCCCCGCGCTGGAGCGTGAACATCGAGCCCGAGATCTTGGTCGCCCGCTCGCTGTCGAGGACGCCCAGCTCGGTGGCGGTGTCCCAGTGCGGCACGCGCTGGTGCGGCTCGAACTCGGCGGGCAGCACCGGACCGATCACGACCGGGTTGTCGTGATCGCCGGCGCCGTCGGGTGCCTCGGGGTGCGGCACGTTGGGGATGACGAGCAGCAGGTCGCGCAGGCGCGCCTCGACGTCGGCGTACGACGCGTCGAGCTCGCTGCCGGCCTCCCCGAGCGCACGGCTCTCGGCCTGCAGCGCCGACGCGTCGCCACCCGCGCGCTTGATCCGACCGACCTCGGCCGACAGGTCGTTGACCTTGGCTCGGAGCTGGTCGCGGGTGACGGTGATGTCGCGCAGGCGGGCGTCGAGGGTGGCGGCCCGCACCACGAGGTCGTCGAGCTCGGGATCGCCGCGGCGCGCCAGCGCGGCGCGCACGCCCTCGAGGTCGCTCCGCAGGAGCCGGACGTCGATCACGCCGTGAGGCTACCGACCAGGTTCGCTCGGGGCCGGTGCCGTTGCGAACGCCCGCTCGACGTCGGCGGTGGTGAGCGGGATGTCGTCGTGGCCGACGATCTCCGCCGATGGGATGCGCTCGCCGCGCCGGTACGAGTTGTCGGTCCGGTACGGGGCGGCGAACTTGCGGAAGAAGTAGTACACGACCACCGACCACAGGAAGATCGCGCCGCCGATCTTCATGATCGCGCCGGCGATCTGCTGGTCGGTGGTGGCGTCGATGCCCCAGAGCCGCACCACCTGCTCGCCGTAGCTCGAGTACACGACGCCCTCGGCGAACACGAGCCAACCAGCGGGCACGGTGGGCACCACCGACTGGAGGAACAGGTAGATGCTGGCGGCGCCGGGCCCCATGCGCAGCTCGGGGAAGGGCCCGAGGACGGGCATCCACATGAGCAGCGACGTGACCACGAGCAGCACGTGCAGCGTGTAGTGCAGCACCGGGTTCGCGACCGAGCCGTTCACCATTCCCGGCACGTGGGTGAGCATCACGACCGCGTTGAAGATCACCGCGGCGGTGACCGGACGGGTGAACCAGCGCACCACCGAGTACAGGCGCCCGTCACCGATGAGGATCCGCATCAGCCAGGTGGGGGTGGCGATGAGCGCGAGCGGCGGGATGAAGTAGCTCAGCATCATGTGCTGGAGCATGTGGGCCGAGTAGAGGTACTGCTCGGAGATGTCGTGGAGCGGGTAGTCGCTCGCGATCCAGAGCATCACCATCGCACCGACGAACGCGATCTTCTGCGTCCGGGTGACGATCGCCTCACCGGGGCGCACGGCCTTCGGGCCGATGACGCGCACCATGTACACGTACGCGCCCGTGAGGAAGGCCACCAGCAGCTGCACCTCAGGGTGCCACTGGAACGCGAACGGGTCGGGCACGAGGGCCTCCAGGTCAGCCGTCGAAGAACTTGAACGTCAGCAGCGTCGCCACGTAGACGCCCACGGCCAGGAACAGCCCCGAGTAGAACATCCACGAGAAGATCTTGCTGTCGAACTTCAGGTGCATGAAGAAGCTAACGACCATGAAGAACTTGATGCCCATCAAGATGAGCAGCGCCGGGATGAACGCGGGTCCGACGTCGATGTAGCTGAGCGCCACCTCGGCCGCGGTGATCACGGCCAGGATGATCGCGATCGTCACGTACTGGCGGTCGGTGGCACCGTGCTCCTCGGCGAGGTGCGGAGCGTGCAGGTGGTGCTCGTGGTGCTCGTGCTCGGCGGTGTCGATCGTGGCGTCGGTGGTGCTCATGGCGTCCTCACGCGGGGATCA
>JALOLG010000284.1 GCA_025456105.1 Ilumatobacteraceae bacterium
CGGGCGGCGAGCGGGCGCTTCGACGCGGATCCGCACCTCTGGGGCTTCGGTGGGCTCCACGGCGGCCTCACCCTGGCCGTGATGGTCTCCGCCATGGCACGGCAGGCGCCGGGTGGCACGCTCCGGAGCGTCACGGGCCAGCTGCACCGAGCCCTTCGCGACAGCTTCGAGGTGGAGGTCACCGTCCATCGGTCGTCGGCTGCGCTGTGGAACACGGCCGCCACGGCCACGACCCACCGTGGCGTGCACGCAGCTGCGGCGGCCACCTTCGAGGCCGGGCGATCCGATCCCGCGCGGCCGGTGAGCCCTCCGGCACCGGCCGCGCCACCACCCGAGGCGTGCGAGGCGTTCGTCATCCCGCCGGAGCTCGTCCCGTTCGCGGCGTCGACCGAGATCCGCCCGGTCGGCCCCAACCGACCCTTCGCCGGCGGCGACGAACCGACCCTCACCGCCTGGATCCGCCTCCTCGACGACGACGACCCGCCGGATGCGCAGCGACTCGTCGTGCTGATGGATGCGCTCGCGCCGTCGTATGCCGCCGTGCTCCGGGACCCGACGATGATCCCGACGGTCGAGCTGTCGGTCCAGCCGAGCGACCTCCTCGGCGAGGTGGAGTCACCGTGGATCCTGCTCCACGCTCGCACCACCGCCATCACGGCCGGGCACTGGGTCGACGAGCGGCTCGAGGCGTGGGCGCCCGACGGCACCCACCTCGGGTCGGGTCGGCAGCTGCGCCGCGTGCGCTGACCAGTCAGCTCCCTCGATCGGCACGCGAGGATGAGCCACCATGAGCGCGTGGTCGCGACCAGTGGTGATCCGGCTCCCCATCGAGCGCCGGCCGGACGGCGTCGAGGTGGACCTCGGCACGCTGCGGGCACCGGCCCGACTGACCGCGACCCTGCTCCTGCTCGCCCTGATGGTGGTCGGTGTGAGCGTGGCCATCGTGTCGGCGCTCGCAGCCCAGCGTGACAGCACCGAGGCGATCGGTACGCTCGGCACCGAGCTCGGCGCCGCGATGTGGTTCGCCGGCGCCGTCACCTGGGGCGGTCGCCGCGGCGCCACCGTCGGGCGAGCGGCGCTGCTGGTCGCAACCTTCCTCGCTGGCCTGGCGCTGATCCTGACTGCGCTGCTCGCCGACTGGTCGGGCGCGCGCCTTGACCTCGCCATGGAGTTCGGCGTCGGGATGCTCGCGGTGCCCGTGATCGACGTCGTGGTGATCGGCCTGCTGCACCGCAACCTCGCCGAGCTCGGCTCGGCGACGGGGCCGCCGCTCGTCGTCTCGATCGGACGGGACGGCCGGGTGGTGCGAGTCGCAGCGCCGGGGCGCTGACGACCGACGCCCGGTCAGGGCGTGACGATGTCGAACGCCGGGTCGACCGGGGCGAGCAGACCCACCAGCCGACCGAGCACCGAGGCGTCGCCGTCGACCACGACCGTGCCGTCGCCCATCGCTGCGCCGAGGTCGAGCGCGCCCGTCACGAGGCCGATGAGGGCGGGGCGCGGCAGCGAGAACGTCGTGACGCCCGTCGGCGGGGCGTCGACCGTGCGGTGGTGCATCACGCCGTTGCGCAGCTCGACCAGATAGGTGCGATCCTCGTCGGTGATCCGCCAGGCGATCTGCAGGTGCTCGTCCCACGCCTTGGGGCCGTCGATCCGGATGGCGATGCTGTCGAGCACCTGGGTGACGGTCAGCGCACGGAGCAGCTCGCCGCCGGTGCTCACCGGCGTCCCGAAGTTGCCTGACCGCAGCTCGGTGGCACCGGCCAGGAAGGCGTTGCGCCACGTGCCGTTCTCGGCGCCGTAGGCCAGCTGCTCGAACGCATCGGCGAGCAGCTCACGGGCCTCGGTGTCGGTGTCGTCGGCGAACACCAGGTGCTTGCCCACCTCGGCGCACCAGCGGTAGTCGCCGGCGTCCCACGCCCGGCGGGCCACCGCGAGCGCGCCGTCGCGGCCGCCCATCGCGTCCACGTAGCGCGGCGCCACGGCCTCGGGCGGGTGCGGCCACAGGTTGGCGGGGTTGGCGTCGTACCACCCCATGTAGCGCTGGTAGATCGCCTTCACGTTGTGGCTCACCGAGCCGTAGTAGCCGTGCGTGTGCCACTGCTGCTCGAGCACCGGCGGCATCGGCAGCACCTCGGCGATCTCGGCGCCCGTGTACCCCTGGTTGATCATCCGCAGCGTCTGGTCGTGGAGGTACAGGTACATGTCGCGCTGCATCGCGAGGAACTCGACCGCGCGCTCGCGCCCCCACGTGGGCCAGTGGTGCGACGCGAACACCACGTCGAGCTGGTCGCCCCAGAGCGAGATCGTCTCGGTGAGGTAGTGCGCCCACGCGTGCGCGTCGCGCACCAGCGCACCGCGGATGGTGAGCACGTTGTGCAGCGTGTGCGAGGTGTTCTCGGCCGTGCAGAGCGCCCGCCGCTGCGGGAAGTAGAAGTTCATCTCGGCCGGCGCCTCGGTGCCCGGGGTGACCTGGAACTCGATCTCCACGCCGTCGATCGTCAGGCGCTGGCCGGTGTGGGTGATGTCGATGGTGGGCGCGATGAGCGAGACGCTGCCGGTGGAGGTGGTCTGCCCGAGCCCGGTGCCGATCTGGCCCGCAGGACCACGCTCGAGCAGCGCGCCGTACATGTAGGCGGCCCGCCGCGTCATCGCGGTGCCGGCGAACACGTTCTCGGAGATCGCGTGCTGCATGAACCCCTCGGGGGCGATGACGACGGTGTCGCCGGCGGCCACCTGCTCCTCGGTGATGATCCCCTTCACGCCCCCGAAGTGATCGACGTGCGAGTGGGTGTAGATCATCGCCTTCACCGGGCGCTCACCGCGATGGGCGGTGTAGAGCGCGAACGCCGCAGCCGCGGTCTCGCTGCTGATGAGCGGGTCGATCACGATGACGCCGGTGTCGCCCTCGATCACGCTCATCACCGAGAGGTCGAAGCCCCGCAGCTGGTAGATGCCCGGCACCACCTCGAAGAGCCCGTCCTCGATCAGCAGCTGTCCCTGGCGCCACAGGCTCGGGTTGGCGGTGTCGGGTGCGTCGGCCCCGCGCAGGAACTCGTAGGCGTCGAGGTCCCACACCACCCGGCCGTCGGCCGCCGTGATCCGGCGCTGCTCGCTGCGGGCGACGAACCCCCGCGTGGCGTCGTCGACGTCCTGCTGGTCGTGCGTGGGCAGCGTCGCCGCCATCGCCGCGATCGCTGCTCGGGTGGTGTCGGTGACGTCGCCCATGTCTGACCTCTCCTCATCTCGGTGACCAGTTGTCTACTGCAGTGGCGAGATGGAGGCCGTGCTCCAGGGACGTGACCGGCAGCGCGCCGTGGGCATCGCGGCGCACGATCCCTCACGTGCCCGGATGCCCGATCCGGCGGGGCACCGGCCCCGCCGGATCGGGCAGTCGCTCAGGGGGCGGGGCAGGTGACGTTGGGGTTCCAGACGGCCAGCTCGCCGAGGGGGTTGTCGAGGTACACCCAGGCGTGCAGGTCGTAGTGCACCGGCATGCCCGGCTCGTGACCGGGCATCGGGCCGTCGAACGGGTGGCCCATCAGGGTCGGGCGATCGCCGTCGGTGGCGAGGTC
>JALOLG010000018.1 GCA_025456105.1 Ilumatobacteraceae bacterium
ACCAGCGCCTTCGGCCTCGGCGTGGACGCCCCCGACGAGCTCGACCGCTCCCGGGCCCGCTGCGCCGACGGCAACGGCACCCTGGCACCGCTCTTCTTCTCCGATCACGTGATCGACATCGCCCGTGCGAAGGCGATCTGTCGCAAGTGCTCGCTGCGTGAGCGATGTCTCGAGGGCGCGCTCGAGCGCGCCGAACCGTGGGGCGTCTGGGGCGGCGAGCTGCTCTCGAGCGGCCGCATCGTCGCCGTCAAGCGCCCCTGCGGACGTCCGCCCACGCGGCCTCGCCCCGAGCTCGTCGTCGACGAGATGGGCGTCGTCGCCTGACGCGAACGTTCCCGAAACACCCGCCGCCGGCGGGCCGCACGCGGCGACCCGCGAGTGGCCCGCCGGTAGCGTGGCGGCCGTGCCGGTGCGCATCCGCCCCCGTCTGCTCGTGGCGTCGCTCGCCGCGGCAGTCGTGATCGGCGTCGGCGGCGGCATCGTCCTGGGCCGGACCATGGCCGACGACGACGTCCCCGACGACGACATCGTCCTCACCGAGCCGGGCGAGTACCAGCAGCCCCTCGACGCCGAGGGCGGAGCTGCCACGGGCGTGGCGCTGCCGTCCACCACGCTCTACGACCTGGCCGACGCCGAGGTCACCACGACCGAGCTGATCGGCCGGCCGATGGTGGTGAACATCTGGTTCACCACCTGCCCGCCGTGCGCCCGCGAGCTCGCCGACTTCGCCGCCGTCCACGCCGAGCTGGGCGACGCGGTCCGCTTCGTGGGCGTCAACCCGATCGACGAGCGCGACACCATGGTCCGCTTCGCCGACCAGCGCGGAGTCGCCTACGAGCTGTACCGCGATCTCGGCGCCGCGTTCGTCGACGCCCTTGGTGTCATCAGCTACCCCACCACCCTGTTCGTCGACGCCGACGGCACGATCGTGTCGACGGCGGGCGAGCTCGATGCCGACGAGCTGCGGGCTCGCATCGAGGCGGTCTTCTGATGGGCCTGTCGTTCCTGCGCGGGATGCTCGCCGCGGTGAACCCGTGCGCGTTCATCCTGCTGCCCACCTACCTCATGTTCTTCCTCGGGATGGAGGGGTCGCGACCGGGATCGCAGCGTGCATCGGTGTCGCGTGCACTCGTCGTGAGCGCGGCCGTCTCGAGCGGCTTCATGGCCGTGTTCGTCGCCGTCGGCCTGGTCTCGTACCACTTCACGAACTGGATCAACCAGAACGCCAAGTACGCGACTGCCGTCATCGGCGCGGGCCTGGTCGTGCTCGGTGTCTCGATGCTCTTCGGCTACAAGCTGCCGATCGCGGTGCCACGCGTCGACGCGGGGGGACGCACCCGTGGCCTCTGGTCGATGTTCGTCTACGGCATCGCCTACGCGGTCGCGTCGATCGGGTGCACGATCGGGCTGTTCCTGCCCACGCTGTTCTCGACCCGCCGCGACG
Organism: Ilumatobacteraceae bacterium; assembly: GCA_025456105.1. GTDB lineage: Bacteria > Actinomycetota > Acidimicrobiia > Acidimicrobiales > Ilumatobacteraceae. The sequence continues at coordinate 1,445 of JALOLG010000018.1, forward strand.
GGATCGTCGCCGCCATCGGCAACGTCGCCGCCTACGCGCTCGGCATGGCGCTCCTCGTCACGGCCCTCACCGTGTCGCTCGCGGTCGCCAACACCGGCCTGCTCAAGGTCCTGCGCAACGGCATGCAGTACGTCGACCGCATCGCCGCGGTGTTCGTGGTGCTGTCGGGCCTCTACCTCCTGTACTACTTCTGGGTCGTCGACATCAACGAGGAGATCGACCCGATCACGAGCGCGGTCGAGCGGTTCCAGACCTGGGTGGTCACCCAGCTCAACGACCGCTGGCAGCTGGTGGCGATCGTGCTCGGTGTGATCGTCGTCGCGGCGATCGCCTACGTGGTGCTGCGTCGCCCGGCCGAGGTCACGGCCGACGGCGGGTCAGTCGGATCGGCGCGTGAGGGCGAGTCGCAGCCCGAGGCCGATCATCACCGTGCCGCCAGCGAGCCGGACCCGCTCGAGCCCGCGACCTGACCCGAGCAGCCACGACCGCGCCGAGCCCGCGGCCACGGCCCACACGCTGTCGCTCACGAGCGCGATCGCCACGAAGACGACCCCGAGCGCCAGCATCTGCGCACCGGCCGGGGCACCGTCCCGCTCGACGAACTGAGGCAGGATCGCAGCGAAGAACACGATCGCCTTCGGGTTCGCGATGCCCACCACGAAGCCGTCGCGCCAGGCGGGTCTCGGTGCCGCGCGCTCGGGACCGGGGGTGATCGGGTCGCGACGGTGCCGGATGGCCTGCACGCCGAGCCACACGAGGTACCCGGCCCCGGCCAGCTTCACGACCGTGAAGACCGCGATCGACCGCTCCACGAGCGCGCCGAGCCCGAGCGCCACCAGCACGACCTGGGCGTAGACGCCGGCGGCGTTGCCGGCGACCGTGGCGAGGGCGGCGCGGCGGCCGACCGTGACGGCGCGTGCGATCACGAACATCACGCTCGGGCCCGGTACGACGATGAGCGCGAGCGCCAGCACCGCGAACCTGGCGATCGCATCGAGGGACGGCACCGCGGCAGTGTGCCACGCGCACCTGCTCGCGGACCCGGGGGTTGCGGCCGCGGCGGCCGGTCAGAGGTACTCCATCCGCTCGGCCTCCTCGGTGAGCGCCGCTCGGTGGTCGGGGTGGGCGATGGCGATGAGAGCGCGGGTGCGCTCGCGGATCGACCGGCCGCGCAGCTCGGCGACGCCGTACTCGGTGACGATCCTGTCGACGGTGTTCTTCGGGGTCGTGACGGCGTCGCCCGGCGCCAGCCGGGGCACGATGCGCGACGCACCGTTGCTCGCCGTCGATCGCAGCACGACGAAGCCCTGGCCGCCGTCGGAGTACATGGCACCACGTGCGAAGTCGTTCTGCCCGCCCGACGACGAGTAGTAGACGCCGTTGATCGTCTCGGAGGCGCACTGGCCGAGGAAGTCGACCGAGAGCGTGGCGTTGATCGACACGAAGTTGCGCTCGCGGCTGATCACCCGAGGGTCGTTGACGTAGCGCACGGGCCACAGCTCGATCGCGGTGTTCTCGTGGAGGAACTCGTACAACCGGCGGGTGCCGAGGGCGAACGTGCCGACCGTCTTGGTGCGGTTGAGCTCCTTGCGCACCCCGTTCACCACGCCGGCCTCGATGAGGTCGACCGCGCCGTCCGACAGCAGCTCGGTGTGGATGCCGAGGTCCTTGTGGTCGTGGAGCTTGGCCATGATGGCGTTGGGGATGGCGCCGATGCCGGTCTGGATCGTGGCGCCGTTCGGGATGCGCTCGGCCACGTAGTGACCGATCACCAGGTCGGTCTCGTCGGGCTCGCGCGGCGGCACCTCCACGATCGGGCGGTCGGAACGGCACCAGCCGAGCACCTGCGACATGTGGATCTGGTTGCGGCCGAACGTGCGCGGCATCGCGTCGGTGACCTCGAGGAAGAACCGGGCCCGTCCGATGAACGACGACGTGTAGTCGGCGCACACGCCGAGCGAGAAGTACCCGTGGCGGTCCGGCGGGGAGGCGGCCGCGATGACGAGCGGGTCGTAGGTGCGGTCGCGCATGATCGCGTACACCTCGGAGAAGTGCGACGGAACCAGCCCGATCGTGCCCTTGGTGAAGTGCGGCCGCGTCACGTGGGAGAGGAAGTACGAGATGTGCTTCAGGTTCTCGCCGAACTCGCCGGCCAGGTACGGCCGGTCGTGGAGCGCGTGCATCTGGTGCACGCGGACCTCGTCGAGGCCGCCGGCGGCCCCCTCGATCACGTCCATCAGCAGCGTCGGCTCGCCGTTGGCGATGGGGACGATGAGCTCGGTGCCGGCGCCGATGTGGTCGAGCACGGCCTCGGGGGAGCAGGGTGGGATCTCCACGTGGGTTGACGGTAGAGCATCTCCGGTACGTTCGCCGTCCGATGACCGATGCAGCGCCGCCCGCCACCGACGTCCCCGTGCGACCTGCCGCGACGGTGATGCTGGTCCGCGACGGCGCGACGGGCCTCGAGGTCTTCATGATGCGTCGCACCTTCAGCGCCTCGTTCGCCAGCGGGATGTGGGTGTTCCCGGGCGGGCGGGTCGACGACACCGACGGGGGCGACGAGCTCGAGGCGATCTGCGACGGCCTCGACGACCCCACGGCGAGCCGGCTCCTCGGCATCCCCGCCGGGGGGATCGCCTACTGGGTGGCCGCGGTGCGCGAGTGCTTCGAGGAGGCGGGCGTGCTGCTCGCCCGCAGCCGCACCCCCGACGGCCTGCCCGGCCCGGTGATCTCCTTCGACCGGCCCGATGTCGTCGAGCGCTTCGAGCGCGCTCGGCACGAGATCCACGACGGCCACCGGTCGCTGCTCCACCTGTGCGAGACCGAGGGCCTCGTGCTCACCACCGACGCGATCCACTACGTGAGCCACTGGATCACCCCCAAGGGCGAGGGCAAGCGCTTCGACACCCGCTTCTTCCTGGCGGCGGCCCCGACCGCGCAGGAGCCCCTCCACGACGACGGCGAGACCATCGACAGCTTCTGGGTGTCGCCGGTGGAGGCGCTCGAGCGCAAGGGCCACGGCGATCTCGCGCTCATGCCGCCCACGATCGCCAACCTCGAGTTCATCGCCCCCCACGCCACCACCGCGTCGGCCGTCGCGGCGGCGGCCGCCGTGGGCGTGCCGCGCACGATCCTGCCGAAGCTGCGCCACGACGCCGACGGTCGCCTGATCGGCGTGGCGATGCCCGACGACCCCGACTACGACGCCCTCCCCTGACGCGATCAGGTGGTGGGCTTGGGGCCGAGGGCGGCGGCGACGGCCTCGAGCATGCGGGCCGAGCAGCCGGCCATGTCGGGCCCGTCCGGTGTCGCGGCCGGCACGAGCTCGTCGACGAGCCGGCCGGCGATCTCGCGCAGCGCCCGGGCCGCGGCGCCGTCGCCGTCGATGGCCACCGGTGCGCCGGCATCGCCACCGGCCGCCACGTCGGCCTCGAGGGGCACCTGTCCGAGCAGCGGTGCACCGATCGCCTCGGCCAGCGCCGCGCCACCACCGCTGCCGAACAGCGCGTAGCTCGTGCCGTGCTCGCAGGTGAACGCGCTCATGTTCTCGATGACGCCGACGACCTGCAGGAAGCTCCGGCGCGCCATGTCGGCCGCCCGCTGGGCCACCTTCTGGGCGGCCAGCGCCGGTGTGGTGACGATGACGAGATCGGTGCGCGGCAGCATCCGCGCGAGGCCCATCTGGACGTCGCCCGTGCCGGGCGGCATGTCGATGAGCAGGTAGTCGAGCTCGCCCCAGTGGACGTCGCGGAGGAACTGCTCCACCGCCTTGGTGAGCATGAGGCCGCGCCACATGAGTGCGGTGTCCTCCTCGACGAGGAAGCCGGTCGACACCACCTTGAGCCGGCCGTCGCCGACGGTGCGCTCGTTCGGGATGATCTTCGGGCGGTCGGAGCCCTCCACCCGCTCGGCCTCCATCCGGTCGCCGATCCCGAGCAGCCGTGGCACCGAGAAGCCCCAGATGTCGGCGTCGAGCACCCCCACGGTGAACCCGCGTGCGGCGATGGCCGCGGCGAGGTTCACCGTGACCGAGCTCTTGCCGACGCCACCTTTGCCGCTCGCGATCGCGAGCACCCGGCACGACAGCGGCACCTCGGTGTCGGGCGCGAGCTGGCGGGCGTTCCAGCGCGCCTTGAGCATCACCTCGCTGCGCTCCTCGGACGTCATCTCGCCCCACGTGATCGTGACGTCCGTGACCCCGGGGTGCAGGCCGACCCGCGTCTCGACCTCGCGCTTGATCTCGGCGCGCAGCGGGCAGCCGCCGATCGTGAGCTTGATCCCGACCGTGACGACGCCGTCGTCGGCCACCTCGACGCCCGACACCATGCCGAGGGTGACGATGTCGGCACCGAGCTCGGGGTCGATGACCGACCCGAGCACGCCGAGCACCGCCTCACGCGTGGGCGGCTCGACCCGGGTCGTGGGGGTGGAGGCGTCGGACATGGGATGATTTTACCGGTCTGGACCGTGTAATCTCCGACCGTGGGACGAGACGACGGCGCCAGCCCGCGCGCCGAGCCCCCGCGGCTCGAGCCGCCGACGGCGCCCTCGCGGCTCGACGTGCTGAAGGCGCTGGGCGACAACACCCGCTACGCGATCTACCTCGAGCTCGCCCGTGCGGTGCGCCCGCTCACCACCGCCGAGGTGTCCGAGACGCTCCAGCTCCACCCCAACACCGTGCGCCCGCACCTCGAGCGCATGCGCGACGTCGGCCTCGTGGAGATGACGGTCGACGGGCGCGGCGACGTCGGCCGGCCGCAGCACCGCTATGCGCTCGCCGCCGACGCGCCCTCGCTCGGGCTCGAGCCACCGCTCATGCCGCTGCTCGCGGGCATGGTGCTGGCCATGGCCGACCGGATGGGTGCGGGGCCCGACGACGCCGAGGCCGTCGGCGCACAGGAGGGTCGGCGCCGCGCGACCCGGTTCGCGGCGGCGCCGTCGAGCCTGGAGGCGCTCGTGTCCGACCTCGACCTGCTCGGGTTCGACCCCGTGGTCACCGACGGCGACGCCGACGACACGGCGATCGTGGCCTTCGCGCACTGCCCGTTCGCCGACCTGGCGGCCGACCACCCGGCACTCGTGTGCGGCCTGCACCGTGGGCTCGTCGGCGGGTTCCTGGCCGAGATGGGCGACACCGACGTCGCCGAGTTCTGCACCCTGGTCGACCGCACGCCCTGTCAGGTGGCGGTCCGGTCGCGCTAGCATTTCCACTACCGAGACAGGAGGAATACCCCGAGATGATCACCCTCACCGACACCGCCGCCTCGAAGGTCCGTGAGCTGCTCGACGCCGAGGGCGCGAGCGACCTGGCCCTGCGCGTCGCCGTGCGGCCGGGCGGGTGCAGCGGGTTCTCCTACGAGATGTTCTTCGACGGCGACATCGCCGCCGACGACGAGACCGCCGAGTTCGCCGGCGCCGTGAAGGTGGTCGTCGACCCGGCGTCGTCGCAGCTGCTGCAGGGCGCCACCCTCGACTACAAGGACGGCCTCGAGCAGTCCGGGTTCTCCATCACGAACCCCAACGCCACCCGCACCTGCGGCTGCGGCCAGTCGTTCAGCTGACGCCCGGCCGGGCCCGGCGACAGGTCGGCTAGCGTCCCGGCGCATGAAGCCCCTCGGCCCCTACACGCCGGTCGTGCGCGCCGGCGACTTCGTGATCGTCTCCGGCCAGGGTGGGATGCGCGATGGCGCGCTCGTCGAGGGCGGCGTCGGTCCCCAGACCACCCAGACCGTCGCGAACATCGAGGCCCGCCTCGCCGAGGCCGGCGCCACCCTCGCCGACGTGGTGAAGACGATGTGCTTCCTCACCGACATGGGCGAGTTCGCCACCTTCAACGAGGCCTACGCCGCGGCGTTCGGCGACCACCGCCCGGCCCGATCCACCGTCGAGGTGTCGGCCCTGCCCGGCGGGTTCGAGGTCGAGATCGAGGCCTGGGCCTACAAGCCGGCCTGAGCCGGTGCCGCCGCGGTGGCGTCGAACGCCGCCCGGCTGCTCGCCCGCCGCACCGTGTACTCGTCGTAGAGCACCACGATCAGGGCGATGATGACCGCGAACAGCGTGACGTCGCGCAGCGTGACGGCGCCCAGGTCGCCGGCGAACAGCCCGGCGAAGAGCCACATCGCCCCGTAGTTCACGAGCAGCGTCACGAACCACTGCGCGCCCACCGACCGGCGGGAGTGCCCGAGTCGGCGCCGCCAGGCGCCGAAGCCGGCGTTGACCACGACGGTGAGCGCGGCGATGAGGAACACCGACAGGTTGCGCGCCTCGGCGGCGTTGGGAAAGACGCGGTAGAAGATCACGCTGACGAGGCCGACCAGGACCACCTTCTCGACGAGGTGGCGGCCGAAGAGCGGCACGTCGACCGGCGGGCTGGCGGGCACCCAGCCGATGCGACGGTTGACGGCGTCCGCGCTCAGGGTGAAGCGCCAGTCGGGCGTCGGCACCCGGTGGCGCAGGCGCCACCAGGCGATCGCGGCGGCGATCACGACGAGGGCGATCAGGCCGACGAACCAGAGGTTCTGGGAGATCGCGTCGGCCCACGAGGTGTCGACGGACACGCCGAACACGTCCTCTTTCATGAAGTCGGTGAAGTCGAGCTGGGCCACGTGGATCCACCACTCCTGCGGGAGCTTCACGAAGATCCAGATGACCGCTGCGGTCACGATCAGGCCGCGCTCGGAGATCCGGTCGGGCCGGTAGCGGGTGCGCACCGCTTCGATGGCGATGAACCAGTACTCGAACGTGTTGGGGAACACCATCAGCAGCCAGCGCTCACCGCTCAGCTCGAACGCCACCACGCCGACGAGCCGGTAGTACCAGAGGAACATCGCGACGTGCAGCGCGCCGTCGCGCGGCCAGTTGCGGACGACCGAGAGGTAGGCGACCGTCAGGTAGTAGATGTCGAGCGCCTTGTCGTACGACTGGTAGCCGTCGAGGTTGATGTCGGTGAGCTGCTGGAAGATCGTCTGGTCGGCGGCGTCGATGACCAGGCAGGCGAGGATCGCCGGCAGCGGGAACCTCGGGATCAGCAGCGGCACCAGGAACCGGGCGCCCACCACGACGACGACCACCACCGCGTCCTCGGCGGACATGGCGGCCAGCACGGACATGGTCGGCGACGCTAGTGCTCGTGCCCCGGAGCGACCGGTACGGTCACTCCGGTGTCCGACGTCGTCGACGGGTTGGTGCGATGTGACTGGTGCCTGGGTGCGCCCGAGTACGTGGCGTACCACGACGAGGTGTGGGGCGTCCCCGAGCGCGACGAGCGGGCGCTGTTCGAGCTCCTGATCCTGGAAGGCGCCCAGGCGGGGCTCTCGTGGCTCACGATCCTGCGCAAGATCCCCGGCTACCGCGCCGCGTTCGCCGGCTTCGACCCGGTCGCGGTCGCCGGGTTCGGGCCGGCCGACATCGAGCGCTGCCTCGCGGACCCGGGCATCGTCCGCAACCGAGCCATGGTCGAATCCACCGTCGGCAACGCCCGTGCCTGGCTCGAGCTCGACGACCCGGTCGGCCTCCTCTGGTCGTTCGTCGACGGCACGCCCCGCCAGCACTCCTACCGCACGCTGGCGGAGCTGCCCGCCGAGACCGACGAGTCGCAGGCGATGAGCCGCGAGCTGAAGCGGCGCGGATTCCGGTTCGTCGGCCCGACCATCTGCTACGCCTTCATGCAGGCGGCGGGCATGGTCAACGACCACCTCGTCGGCTGCCACCGCCACCGGGAGTGCGCCCGCCTCGGGGCCGCCGGGTAACGTGCGGCCATGGCCGGACCGATCGCGATCGTCATCGTGCTCCTCCTGATCCCGGTGCTCGTGCTCATGGGCGGGGCGATCGCCTCGGCGGTGCTGGGGCACTTCTTCGTGCGCGACGCCGAGGCCCGCCACGAGGGCAGCGAGCTGATCGAGCTCAACCGCTGACGCGGGGCGAGATGCACCGCGTCGACGCGTCGACCGAGGTCCTCACGCAGGCGATCCTCCGGTACGCCGTCGACCGCATCCGCCTCGACCCACCGCCGCTCGACCACCCCCGCACGCCCGCCGAGCTGCGGGCGATGGCCGGTCGCACCGTCACCGCGCAGGGCATCGGCGGCCTCGAGGCGCTGCGCGTGTTCGCCGACGTGCTCGCCCCGGCGTGCATCTCCGTCGACCACCCGCGGTTCCTCTCGTTCGTGCCGGCGGCGCCCACCGAGGCCGCGGTGCTGTTCGACCTGGTCGTCGGCGCCTCGAGCGTCTACGCCGGATCGTGGCTGGAGGGTGCCGGCGCGGTCTTCGCCGAGAACGAGGCACTGCGCTGGCTCGCCGACCTCGCCGGGCTGCCGGCCACGTCGGGCGGGGTGTTCGTGAGCGGCGGCACGGCCGGCAACCTGAGCGCCCTGATCGCCGCCCGGTGGCGCTGGCGCACCCTCGCCGGCGGTCGCCACGACCGCACGCGCGGCCTGGTGCTGGCGTCGGCGGGCGCTCACTCCTCGGTGGCCCAGGCCACGCGGGTGCTCGACGCCGACGTCGTCACCGTGCCCGCCGACGCCGAGGGCCGCATGCGCGGCGCCGATCTCGACGCCCTCGTCGCCGAACTGCCGCCCGACGACCTCGACCGCTGCTTCGCGGTGGTCGCCACGTCGGGCACCACCAACGCTGGGGTGATCGACGACCTCGCGGCGGCGGCTGACGCTGCCGCCCGCCTCGGCTGCTGGTTCCACGTCGACGGCGCGTACGGCGGTGCCGCGCTCGCAGCACCCAGCGTGCGTCCCCGGTTCGCCGGCATCGAGCGGGCCGACTCGTTCATCGTCGACCCGCACAAGTGGCTGTTCGGGCCGTTCGACTCCTGCGCCCTGCTCTACCGCGACCCGTCGGTGGCCCGGGCCGCGCACACCCAGCACGCCGAGTACCTCGACGTGCTGCACTCGCCCGACGACGAGCCGTGGAACCCGAGCGACTACGCGCACCACCTGTCGCGGCGGGCGCGTGGGCTGCCGCTGTGGTTCAGCCTCGCCACCCACGGCACCGCGGCCTATGCCGAGGCGGTCGAGACCACGCTGCGCACCGCCGCCGAGGCGGCCGACCTGATCGACGCGGCCGCCCACCTCGAGCTGGTGATGCGGCCCGAGCTGTCGGTGGTGATCTTCCGGCGGCGTGGCTGGACGGCCGCGCAGTACCAGGCCTGGAGCGACGCCGAGCTGCAGGCCGGCCGCTCGTTCGTGGTGCCCACGTCGTGGGGCGGTGCGCCGGCGCTGCGCATCTGCATCGTCAACCCACGCACCACGGCCGACGACATCGCCCTCATCGTCGACTCGCTCGCCACGGACCCGGCATGACCGACCTGGCCCCGACCACTGCGGACCTCGTGGTGGCGCACGCCTGGTGCGTGGCGACGATGGACGGGCAGCGCACCGAGCTCGACGACGGCTGGGTGGCCGTCACCGACGGGCTCGTCAGCGG
>JALOLG010000285.1 GCA_025456105.1 Ilumatobacteraceae bacterium
TGGACCAGAGCGCCTTCGCGTTCTACCGCGGCGCTGCAGCGATCATGGCCGCCGACCTCGCCGGCACGCCCGTCAGCGGCATCCACACCCAGATCTGCGGCGATGCCCACCTGTCGAACTTCGGTGTCTTCGCATCGCCAGAGCGCCAGCTCCTGTTCGATCTCAACGACTTCGACGAGACGCTCCACGGCCCGTGGGAGTGGGACCTCGAGCGCCTCGTGGCGAGCTTCGAGATCGCCGGTCGCGCCTCGGGGTTCTCGTCACGCACCCGTCGCGACGTCGTCCTCGCCGGCGCGGCCGCGTACCGGCGGGCCATCGCGGGCTTCGCGAGACAGGGGGTCCTCGCGACCTGGTACGCCCGAGCGAGCGTCGACGAGCTGATGGCAGAGGTCCGGGCCAGCGCCTCGAAGAAGGCGCGCCGGGCGGCGGAGGCCGAGGTGCGCACGGCCCGCTCCCGGACGAACCTGCAGGCGCTGAAGAAGCTCACCGAGGTCGTCGACGGCCGGCTCCGGCTCCGGAACGACCCACCGCTGCTCACCCCGCTGTCGACCGTGGTGCCCGAGGAGCACGTCGACGAGCTGCGTGCGTCGATCACCCAGGTGTTCGACGACTACCGCGCCAGCCTCCCCGACGACCGCGCCTGGCTCCTCGGGCGGTTTCGCCCCATCGACATCGCCCACAAGGTCGTGGGGGTCGGCAGCGTCGGGACGCGGGCGTTCGTCGTCCTCCTCCAAGGCCGCGACGCGGACGATCCGCTCGTCCTGCAGGTGAAGGAGGCCACCGCCTCGGTGCTCGAGCGGCACCTCGGCCCCTCGCCGTACGACCACGCGGGCCGGCGGGTGGTCGAAGGGCAGCGCATGATGCAGGCCGCGAGCGACGTGTTCCTCGGATGGAGCAGCTCGAGCGACGGCGACCGTCGCTACTACTGGCGGCAGCTGCGCGACATGAAGGGCTCGACCGACGTGGCGACGATGGACAGCGCTCGTCTGGCCGGCCACGCCCGCCTCTGCGGCTGGTCGCTCGCGCGGGCCCACGCCCGGAGCGGATCGGCGATCGCGATCGGCGCCTACCTCGGCGCGAAGGACACCTTCGATCGGGCGATGGCCGAGTTCGCCGTCCGCTACGCCGACCAGAACGAACGTGACTTCGAGGCCCACCGCCAGGCCATCGCCGACGGCCGGATCGAGGCGCGCCGCGACCTCTGAGCGTGCACGGTGCCGACCGTGCACGCCATCGGATCAGTCGGCGAGTGCGGCCGCGACTGCGGCACCGGTGGCCGCAGCGCTGAGATACGGCTCGGGATCGTGCGGTCGGTGGCCGTTGTCGACGATCCGCTCCTGCACCCGCGGGCCGAACCGATCGCTCATCCGCGCCCCTGCGACCACCGGGTCGTCGGCGGCGGCGATGTCGACCCAGTGCTCCAGCCCTTCCGGCCACGTGCCGAGCCCGTCGGGACCCGTGACGCCCAGCGTCGGGAACACCGACTCGGTGGGCAGGGGCGAGCCGAGTGTGATCAGGCTCCGCACCGCCCACTCCGGGTGTCGCACGAGCGCCAGGTACGCCACCACCGAGCCGAGCGAGTGGCCGATCACCACACGGGTCTCCGGACCGACCACCCGCGCGAACCGCGACCGCACCGCGGCGTCGAGACCCGGGCGCTGACGGATGATCGCCAGCATGTCGATCGTCCGCTCGAGCGTGTTGCGTGCGATGACGTCGCCGAGCGCCTGGAGGGTCCCCTCGCCGGCGACCGCGAGGAGCGCCTCGCGGACCTCCTCTCTGGCGGCCGCGAGCCGGACCGGATCGTCGGACGCAGGGTCGACGCGGAACAGGTCGCCGTAGAAGCAGACGCCGACGTCGCGCTCGCCGATCTCGACACCGTGGTGCCACAACCCGTCACGGAGCGGCGGCAGCCATCGTGCCAGCAGCGCGTGCGGTCCTCCCAGCTCGTGGAAGGCACCGTGCACGAGGACGATGCGGGCCATCCGCGCACGGTACCGGCAGGTCGGGTCGGCGGGCCACGCCCACGTCCGCCACGTCCTCGCCACCCGGGCGCCCATCAGCCGCGGATCAGCCGCAGTCGACGTCTGCCTGCGCGACGAGCCGGGCCCAGGCCGCGTCCACCTCGTCAGCGGCCGCCCTGACCTCCGCACGCCGGTCGACCGGCAGATCGGTCGACGTGAGCGTGATCGCCAGCTCGTCGAGCGCGGCTCCGAGCGCCTCGGCTTCGTCGGTCAGGAGATCCTCGCTGCTGGCGCGGAGCGCATCGAGCGAGCTCTCCAGCTCGGCGAGCTGCCCTCGCACGGCCTCGAGCCCGTTCTCGACCACGTCCACGTCTCGGAAGCCGGCGAACGCAGTGCGCACCGAAGCCCACGAGTCGCAGTAGGCGGCTTCGTCGTCGTCACCGCACGCTGCGATCGCGATGATCGGCAACACGGCACAGACCGAGAGCCGCAACGTTCGGCGTCGGCGGATCATGGCTCCTCCTCGGGGGTTGGTTCGAAGTGTGCGGGCCGAACGAGCTCGTCCGGGTGCAGCCGGGTGGCGAATCGGGAGCGCGCAGCCGACGCGAGCTGGTCTCGACGAGCGCTCGACGGGCCTGACGCCGCTCAGCCGGAGCCTCCACCGGGCACGTAGCGGTAGCCGATGCTGCGCACCGACTGGATCGGTGAAGTGGCCGGGTCGGTCCATCCCATCCGACGGCGCAACCGCAGCACTGCGAACTTGACCCGCTCGGAGCCGACGCCGGACGGGTCGTTCCACGCGAGCTCGAGCAGCTGAGCAGGCGACAGCACCAGTCCGGGCCGGCGAACGAACGCCACCAGGAGGTTCCAGTCGGTCGGCGTGAGCTCGACCGGCCGGCCCGCCGCCCACACCTGGCGACGAACGAAGTCGACCTCGACGGACGCGTCGGAGATCTCCTCGATCGCATCCCGAGCGGGGCGGGTCCGTCGCAGCAGCGCGATGCTGCGCGCGACCAGCTCCCGGTTGCTGAACGGCTTCGTGAGGTAGTCGTCGGCACCGGCCATCAGCGCATCCACCTTGTCGCGCTCCTCGGTGCGGGCCGTGAGCATCAGCACCGGGATGTCGGTCGCCTCGCGCACCCGCTGGAGCACCTCGAACCCGTCCAGACCCGGCAGACCGACATCGAGCACGACGAGGTCGACATGCTGCTCGAACAGCGTGCGAAGCACCAGGCGCCCGTCGCCGACCCGCATCACCGAGAAGCCGGCGTTGCCGAGGACGCCCCTGATGACGGCCGCGATGTCGTCGTCGTCCTCCACGAGCAGCACGCTCTCGCCAGGCGACACCACGGAAGCTCCCGTGCGGCCACGACGCTGACCTGCCGGCGAGTCAGTGGCCGACCTCATCGCCGATGTCCGCGATCGCGTTCATCGCCTGGCCGAGCGCAAGCGGCCAGCTCGAGAGCATCAGCACGATCGGCGCGCCGATGAAGATCATCCCGACCGTGTTCCAGAACCCCTCGACGGCGATGATCAGCGACACCGCGCCGAAGACTGCCGAGACGATGCTGAAGATCCCGAGGACCTTCAA
>JALOLG010000286.1 GCA_025456105.1 Ilumatobacteraceae bacterium
CCCTCGCGGCCATCGCACTCGCGGCGCTGACCGCCGCGGCGGCGGTCGATGCATCCAGGCGTCGACTCCCCGACGAGCTCGTCGGTCTCGGCGCGCTCGCACTCGTGCCGCTCCTCTTCACCGAGCACCGCAGCGGGGTCGTGCTCGGCGCCGTGCTCCTGGCCGGACCGGTGCTCGCGCTCCACCTCGCGTCGCCCGAGCGGATGGGCTTCGGCGACGTGAAGGCCGCGGCGGTGCTCGGCGGCGTGGTGGGTCTCGTCGATCCCGTCGGGTCGCTGGTGGTGCTGTGCCTCGGGGCCGGCAGCGCTGCCGCCTGGGGCCTCGCCCGCAGGGTGCCCGATGTCGCGCTCGGCCCGTTCCTCGTGACCGCGGGAGCGGTGGTGGTGGTCGGCTCGACGTTCGGACCGGTGGCGCCATGAGCGCCGGTGGCTTCCGGCCGACGGCACGGCGGCGCGGACGGATCGCGATCGGTGGTGCCCTCGTGGCGGTAGCCGTCGCCGGGAACCTGCTCGTGTACGGCGAGCTCGACCGCTCGGCCCCCGTGCTGCAGGTGGCGCGCGACGTGCCGGCGGGTGCCCTGGTCACCGCCGACGACCTGCGCACGGTCGACGTCGACGTCGATGCGACCGTCCGCACCGTGCCGGCGGCCGATCTCGATCTGGTCGTGGGCCAGCACGCCAAGGTGCGCCTCGTGGCGGGTTCGCTCGTCGTCACCGAAGCGCTCCAGGCCGAGCCGCTCGTCGCACCCGGGGCCGCCGTGGTGGCCGTCCGCGTGCCAGACGGCGCGCTCCCGATCGGGCTGCGCGAGCGGTCGCCGGTGCTGCTCGTGCTCCCTGCCGACACGGGCTCGGACGCCGCCGCTCCGCTCGGTCAGGTCGCCGGGCGGGTGGTCGGCCTGCCGAGCGCACCCGACTCCGTGAACGGGCTCCTCTCGCTGTCGGTCGAGGTCGAGGCGGCGTCGGCGCCGCTCGTCGCGGCGGCCTCCGAGGTCGCCGTCGTCCTGCTCGATCCGGGAGCCGATCCGGCATGAGCGCGATCGGCGTCGTGGGTGACGCAGCGACCACCACGGCACTCGCGCTGGCGGTCACCCGTCGGGATCCGGCCGAGGTGGTCGTCGTCGAGGCCGATCCGCGTGGCGGCACGCTGGCGGCGTGGCTCGACGTCCCGGCCACGCCCTCGCTGTCGACGGCGGTCGCGGCCGGCCTGCACCGCACGCCCGGCGAGGTCGTCGAGCTGGCTCGGCTCACACCCTCGGGAGTCCGCCTGCTGCCCGCCCCGGTGCGCAGCGTCGAGGCCCGTCGGGCCGTCGCCGAGGCGGAGACGTCGCTGCTCCCGGCCCTCGCCTCGCTGCCCGATCACGACGTGGTCGTCGACCTCGGCCGGCGGACCGCGGCCGATTCGCTCGGTGGGGTGCGGGCGTGCGACGTGTGCGTGGTCGTGCACCGTCAGCCCGCGCAGTCGAGCGGCGCCGCGGCCGTCGCGGTGGAGCGGCTGGCCGAGCTGGTGGACGCGGTCGCCGGGATCGGGGTGGCCACCGTCCTCGCGGTCGTCGGTGCGCAGCCGTTCGACCCGGTCGAGGTCGGGGCCTTCGCCGTCGGCGATCGCGTCGACCTGCCCGTCGTGGCCCTGGCCGACGATCCCGTCGCGGCCGCGGTGCTCGCCGGCCGCACCGGGGTGTCGGCGCGACGGCTCGCACGGTTGCCGCTGCTGCGCACGGCCGCCCGTCTGGCCGAGGTGGTCGACCACGAGCTGCGCCGCACGGCGCTCGGCGCCGAGGTCGGAGCATGAGCCTCGTCGACACGCCGGTGGCGGCGATCGAGGTCGACCGCCTGGTGCGCGACCTGGTCGAGCGGCTCGCCGCTCGGCTCGTCGACGTGGTCGAGCTCACCGACGACGACCGGCGCCAGCAGCTGCGGCTCGGCGCGCTGCTCGAGGACGAGCTCGCCGCCCTCAACGGCGATCGCCTCCGCCAGGGTCGGGCGCCGCTCGACGACGCCACCCAGCACGAGCTGCGCACGCGAGTGGTGGCCGAGCTGACGGGCAGCGGTCCGCTGGAGCGGTTCCTCGCCGACCCCGACGTCGAGGAGATCGACGTCAACTCGCACCGCTCGACGTGGGTCACGTACGCGGACGGTCGCAAGGTCGACGTCGGTGCCCTGTGGGGCTCTGCGGCCGAGCTCACGGCGTTCCAGAAGCGCCTGGCTCGGCGGATGTCGCAGACCGGTGAGCGCCGGCTCGACACGTCGTCGCCGATGGCCACGTTCCAGACGCCCGACGGCGCTCGCGTCGTGATGGTGCTCGGTGGCGAGGGTGAGCACGGCATCAGCACGCACCCGCGCCTCGCGATCCGGCGGTTCCGCGTGCGCCACGAGGGGCTCGTGGGCCTGGCCGACCGCGGGCTGTTCCCGCACGAGATCGTCCCCCAGCTGCGGGCGATGGTGCGGTGCGGGTTCACGATGCTCATCAGCGGGCCGCCCGGCGCCGGCAAGACGACGCTGCTCACCGAGCTGCTCGGCGAGGTGTCGCCGCGCGAGCGGATCGTGACGGTCGAGAAGCACCTGCTCGAGCTCCGGCTCGAGGACGACCCGCGCCATCCCGACGCGCCGGCGCTCTACACCCGCCAGCCCAACGCGGAGGGCGTGGGCGAGGTGACGACCCGTGATCTCGTCGAGCTCACCCGTCGGTTGAACCCCGATCGCGTGGTGGTGGGCGAGCTGGTGGAGGACGAGGCGCTCGACATGCTCGACGTGGCGTCGATGTGCGCCCGCGGCTCGCTCGCCACGATCCACGCCCACGCACCCGAGATCGTGCTCTCGCGGCTCGCCTACTACGTGTCGAAGTCGAACACGAACCTGCCCGAGTTCGCCGTCTGGCACCTGATCGCCCAGACGGTCGACCTCGTGGTCCACATCGACCTCGTCCGCAACACCGACGACGACTCGGCGCCGGTGCGCCGCGTGACGTCGATCGTCGAGGTGGGCGGGCTCGGCGAGGCGGGCGGCGTCGCGACGACCGAGGTGTGGGGGCTCGACGGACGAGGTCAGCTCGTGCAGCGGGCGCCGCTGTCCACCCGCCACCTGCGTCGGTTGGAGCTGGCCGGGGTGCCGACCGGGCTGTTCGCGATGACGACGGGGAGGCCGTGGTGACCGGGGGGCCGGTGCTGCTGGCACTGCTCACGCTGGTGGGGCTCCTCGGGGCGGCGCTCGTGGTGCTGCCGACGGCCGAGGCGGCGCGGCCCACGGCCGCGGGCCGGCGGGTCGACGGCCGGGCGCTCGCGCCCGTGGGCGGGGGCGTCGCGGTGGCCGGCCTCGTGGTCGTGACGTCGGGCTGGGTGCTCCCGGCCCTGGCGGCCGGCGTCGGCATGTGGTGGGTGCTCGGCCAGCGTGGCGACCGAGCCCGTGACCGGGCCGAGCGGATCGCTCGCGTCGAGGCGATCGCCGCCTGGATCGAGAACCTGCGCGACGTGCTGATCGCCGGCGAGCAGCCGGTGGGTGCGATCGGGAGCACGGTCGGCACCTGCCCGGCCGCGATCCGGCCGTCGGTCCGCC
>JALOLG010000287.1 GCA_025456105.1 Ilumatobacteraceae bacterium
AACGTCCCCGCCGGTGGGCCGCCGGCGTTGGTGACCAGGATGTCGACGCCGCCCAGCGCCTCGTCGGCCATCGCCACGAACCGCGCCGCGCCCTCGGCGTCGCCGACGTCGCACACCACCGGCACGACCCCGTGGCCGATCGCTGCTGCGGCCTCGTCGATGCGAGCGCGGTCGCGCCCGCAGATCACCACCCGGGCGCCCTCCGCCGCGAGCGCCGCGGCGCTCGCGTAGCCGAGCCCTGCCGATGCAGCAGCCCCCGCCGCCCGTCGTCCACCGATACCGAGGTCCATGACGACGCACCGTACCGGTGCCGGGCGCGCCGGCCGTCGCCGTAGGATCACGGGCCACGAGCAGGTGATACCCATGACCATCGATCCCACCGGCGTCGACCAGCGCTACCTCGACGCCATCGCCGACGCCGACCCCTACCCGTACTGGTACGAGGACGCCGACGAGCCCGACTCCAACCCCACCCTGGTCCGCACTGAGAGCTGCGACCTCTGCGTCGTCGGCGGCGGCTACACGGGGCTGTGGACCGCCATCATCGCCAAGGAGCGCGATCCGTCCCGCGACGTGGTGCTCATCGACGCGCACGAGGTCGGCTCCGCTGCCAGCGGCCGCAACGGCGGCTTCATGGAGTCGAGCCTCACGCACGGCGTGGCGAACGGGCAGGCGCGGTTCGGCGACGAGCTCGAGATCCTCGAGCAGCTCGGCCTCGACAACCTCGACGAGAGCGAGCGGCCCATCGAGCGCTACGGCATCGACTGCGACTACGAGCGCACCGGGGTGATCGACGTCGCCACCGACCGCCACCCGCCCAGCTACCTCGACGAGATGCGCGACGACTACGGCCAGCTGCGCGAGCTCGGCCAGCACGTGGAGTGGCTCGACGCCGAGCAGATGCGCGCCCAGGTGCACTCCCCCACCTACACCGGCGGGCTGTGGCGCAAGGACCGCGCCGCGCTCGTCGATCCCGCCCGGCTCGTGTGGGGCCTGAAGGCCGCCGCCGAGTCGCTCGGCGTGAGGATCTACGAGGACACCAAGGCGCTGTCGGTGGAGCGCGACGGCGTCGGCGTCCGCGTGCCCACCCCGCTCGGCAGCGTCCGTGCGGGCAAGGTGGCGCTCGGCACCAACGCGTTCAAGCCGCTCCTCAAGCGCATCGGCCACTACATCGCGCCGGTCTACGACTACTGCATGGTCACCGAGCCGCTCACCCCCGAGCAGAAGGCGTCGGTGGGCTGGGCGAACCGCCAGGGCCTCTCCGACATCCCCAACCAGTTCCACTACTACCGCCTCACCGAGGACGACCGCATCCTGTGGGGCGGCTACGACGCGGTCTACTTCTGGGGCGGCAAGGTGTCGAGCGAGCTCGAGAGCCGCCCGCAGTCGTGGGCCACCCTGAGCCGGCACTTCTTCGAGACGTTCCCGCAGCTCGAGGACGTCAAGTTCACCCATGCGTGGGGTGGCGCCATCGACACCTCCAGCCGCTTCTGTGTGTTCTGGGGCCGCGCCATGAGCGGGCGGGTGGCCTACGCGCTCGGTTACACGGGCCTCGGCGTCGCGTCGTCGCGCTTCGGCGCCGCGGTGATGCTCGACCTGCTCGACGGCCGCCGCAGCGTGGCGACCGAGACCGAGTTCGTGAGGTCCAAGCCGCTCCCGTTCCCGCCCGAGCCGTTCCGCTTCGCCGGCATCCAGGCCACCCGCTGGTCGCTCGACCACGAGGACCGCACCGGCAAGCGCAACGCGTGGCTGCGCACCCTCGACCGGCTCGGGTTGGGCTTCGACTCGTGACCGGCCGCGAGACTCTCGCCATGGACCCGGACACCGTCGCGCAGGCGCTCACCGTCGACACCGTCGCGCAGGCGCTCACCGTCGACACCGTCGCGCAGGCGCTCACCGATCATGGGTACCTGCCCGACGAGGGCCTCGCGACGGCGGTGTTCCTCGCGCTCACGCTGCGCCGGCCGCTGCTGCTCGAAGGCGAGGCGGGCGTCGGCAAGACCGAGCTGGCCAAGGTGCTCGCGGCCTGGACCGGGGGCGAGCTCATCCGCCTCCAGTGCTACGAGGGCATCGACGCCGCACAGGCGGTGTACGACTGGGACTACGCCCGCCAGCTGCTCCACCTGCGGGCCGCCGAGGCCACCGGCGAGACGGCCGGCAAGAGCACCGACGCGATCGAAGCCGACCTGTACCAGGAGCGCTTCCTCGTGAAGCGGGCCGTGCTGCGCGCCATCGAACCCCGCACCGGGCCGCCGCCCGTGCTGCTGATCGACGAGGTCGACCGGGCCGACGACGAGTTCGAGGCGTACCTGCTCGAGGTGCTCTCCGACTTCCAGGTGACGGTGCCCGAGCTCGGCGTGTTCCGCACCGAGGAGCCGCCCATCGTGATCCTCACCTCGAACCGCACCCGTGACGTGCACGACGCGCTCAAGCGCCGCTGCCTGTACCACTGGGTCGAGCACCCGGGCTTCGAGCGAGAGGTCGCGATCGTGCGGCTGCGGGTGCCCGAGGTGAGCGAGGCCCTCGCCCGCCAGGTCGCCGCCGCCGTCGAGGCGATGCGCGACCTCAGCCTCTACAAGCCACCCGGAGTGGCCGAGACGATCGACTGGGCCGCAGCGCTCGGCCGGCTCGGCGTGGCGCAGCTCGACGAGCAGAGCGTGGCCCGCACGCTCGGCACCGTGCTGAAGTACCGAGAGGACCACCAGCGCGTCGAGCACCACGGCATCGCCGACCTGGTGAAGCAGGCGTTCGACCGGGGTCTCCTGCACGGATGACCGCACCGGCCACGCGCGACCTCGGCGAGATCGCCGTGGCGTTCGCGCGGGTGCTCCGGGGCGCCGGCCTCGACGTGCCGGCCAGCTGCACGATCACCTACGCCGAGGCACTCGCCGCCACCGGCGTCGACGACCGCGACACCACCTACTGGGTGGGCCGCACCACGCTCGTGCGGCGGCAGGAGGACGTCGAGCCGTACGACCGCGCCTTCGCCGTCTTCTGGGAGGATCGGCGCAGCGGATCCGCTCCGGAGCCGCCACCGCCGGCCACCGTCACCCTCGCCGTCGACGACGGCCCCGACGACGCCGAGCAGCCCGACTCGGCGAGCGACAGCGACGAGCCGACGCTTGAGATGCGCTTCAGCCGGGTCGAGGTGCTGCGGCACAAGGACTTCGCCGAGTACAGCACCGACGAGCTCGCCGAGGCGCAGGCGCTGATGGCCCGCCTCCGGCTGGTCGGCTCACCCCGCCGGGCGCTGCGGCTCGAGGCGTCCGCCGCCCGCACGGCCCGACCCGACCTGCGCCGAACCGTCCGGGCCTCCATGCGCTCGGCCGGCGAGCCGATGCGTCGCCACTGGCGCGCACCCACCGTCCGCCCGCGGCGGCTCGTGCTCATCCTCGACGTGAGCGGCTCGATGGAGCCCTACGCGCGAGCGCTCGTGCGGTTCGTGCACGCCGCCGTGGCCGGTCGCCAGAAGGTGGAGGCGTTCGCACTCGGCACCCGGCTCACCCGGCTCACCCGCGAGCTGTCGGCCCGCGACCCCGACCTGCAGCGCTTCAACGACGACTGGGGCCAGCGCGGCACGGCCCGCGGCGCCACGGTGGTGATCCTCTCCGACGGCTGGGACCGAGGAGATCCGGAGCTGCTGGCCGAGCAGATGGCCCGCCTCCACCGCGTGGCGCACCGGGTGGTGTGGGTGAACCCGCTCAAGGTGAGCCCCGGGTACGCGCCCCTCGCGCGCGGGATGGCGGCCGCGCTGCCCCACGTCGACGAGTTCGTCGAGGGCCACTCGGTCGAGGCGCTCGAGCACCTCGCGCGTGTGATCGCCCGGCCGTGAGCACGGCAGACTGAGCCACGTGAAGGAGCTGCTCGACGACATCGACCGCTGGAAGGCGGCCGGCACCCGGATCGCGATCGCCCGCGTGGTCGACACCGAGGGGTCGGGGCCACGCGAGCCCGGGGCCGCGATGGCCGTGAGCGCCCAGGGCGAGGTGGTGGGCAGCGTGAGCGGCGGCTGCGTGGAGGGCGCGGTCGTCACCGAGGCGCTCGCCGTGCTGGCGGGCGAGCGCCCTCCGGGCGTCATCTCGTTCGGCTACAGCGACGACGAGGCGTTCGCCGTCGGGCTCACGTGCGGGGGCACGATCCGGCTGTACGTGGAGGAGCTCGACTGGTGAGCCTCTCCGACGAGCTGGCAGCGCGCCTGCGGGCCGAGGTGCCGGTGGCGCTCGCCACCGTCGTCGACGGCCCGCGCATCGGCACCAAGCTGCTGATCTCACCCGATCACCCGGTGCTCGGTGGCCTGGGTCACCCCGAGCTCGACAGAGTCGTGGCCCGCGACGCGCTCGCCGAGCTCGAGGCCGGGCGCAGCGGCGTGCGCCACTACGGCCCCGAGGGCCAGACCACCCCGGAGGACCTGGTCGACACGCCCGTGGTGAGCGTGTTCGTCGAGAGCTGGGCCCCGCCGCCGCAGATGTGGATCTTCGGTGCGGTCGACTTCACCGCGGCGCTCGCCCGCGTGGCCAAGGTGCTCGGCTACCGCGTGCTCGTGTGCGACGCCCGCGAGATCTTCGCCACCCGCCGCCGCTTCCCGATGGCCGACGAGGTGCGCGTCACCTGGCCGGGGCCGGTGTTCGACGAGCGCGGCGCCGACCTCGGCCCTCGCGACGCGGTGTGCATCCTCACGCACGACCCGAAGTTCGACGTCCCGGCGGTGCAGGGCGCGCTCGCCACCCGGGTCGGCTACATCGGGGTGATGGGCAGCCGGCGCACCCACGCGACTCGGCTCGAGCGGCTCGCCGAGGTGGGCGTGACCGATCCCGCCGACCTCGATCGGCTGATGTCACCGATCGGGCTCGACATCGGAGCACGCACACCCGAGGAGACCGCGATCTCCATCTGCGCCGAGATCATCGCCCGCCGCACGGGCCGCAGCGCCCCGTCGCTGCGCGACGGCGCCGGACCGATCCACCAGGCCCGGTGACGACCCGGCTCGTGAGGTCGGGTGAGCGGCGAAGCGCAGCGGAGCCGGCGAACACGGAGGTGGTGACGATCCGGCTCGTGAGGTCGGGTGAGCGGCGAAGCGCAGCGGAGCCGGCGAGCACGGAGGTGGTGACGATCCGGCTCGTGAGGTC
>JALOLG010000288.1 GCA_025456105.1 Ilumatobacteraceae bacterium
CTGGTGCGAACGTGACGTGCTCGTCGCTGCAGAACCAGACCGTGCCGCCGAGCACCGTCGGGTTGCCGTGGTCCATGCCGAGTGCCTTCAGCCCGACGTCGGCGACCGCCCAGCCGTCGCTCACCGAGACGACCGTGCCCACCACGAACAGGGCCTGCTCGAACGGCAACCCGAGCCCGGCGTAGTGCGTGTCCATCACGGCGTAGCTGCCCGCCTGCACCTCGGTGACGCCGGTGCGGTCGTGGAGGTCGTACGTGCCGGTGCCACCGGCCGACACGATGTCGCCGCCCACGTCGGCGTGCGCCTGCCGGAGCAGCGCCATCGACGCTTCGACCTGCTCGCGCTGGGCGGCGCGGTCGGTGACCATCATGAGGTGCCCCTCGTAGCCCATCACGCCGCGCACCTCGAGCCCGCGGGACCGGGCGTGATCGGCGAGCGCCCCGGCGCCCGCCGGGGCCACGCCGCAGCGGGGGAGGCCGACGTTGACGTCGATCAGGCACCGCGTGATGCCGGCATCGGCGGCGGCGTCGACGGTGGCGACCGAGTCGACGGCGACGGTGACGGGCAGGTCGAGCGCAGCCATGGCCCGCAAGCGCGCCGGATCGACGGTCTCGTTGGCGAGGAGCAGATCGGCCCCCAAGCCGGCTCGCGACATGCCCACCACCTCGAGGGGCGTCGCGCAGGTGAACGAGTGATGGCCGACGGCGCTCTGCGCCGCCGCGAGTGCGGTGCACTTGTGCGCCTTGACGTGCGGGCGCAGCCGCGGACCCGGGTGGGCGGCCGCCATCGTGGCCAGGTTGCGGTCGAACGCGTCGGCCTCGATGAGGAGCGCCGGTGTGGGCAGCGTGCGGACGTGCATCGTGCGGGCGGAGGGAGTCGAACCCTCACTCCTCTCGGAACGGGCTCCTAAGGCCCGCGCGTCTGCCGGTTTCGCCACGCCCGCGCTGCGAGGCGCGCGTCACGCTACTGGGAGCCAGGCGAGCACGAGGTCGGTGACCTTCACGTCGGACTTCTCGAGCCCGACGTCGAAGGTGGTCACGTCGGCCGCAGCCGTGCGCCAGCGATCGTCGATCTCGCGCACGTCGGCTTCGAGCTCGGCCTCGAGCGCCTCGATCTCGGCTGCGAGGCGTGCCGCCTTCGACTCCGCCTGCGCGGCCTGCGTGCCGCCGGGCCGGCCGGTGGCGCGGCCGGCGTCGCGCACCATGTCGCCCACCATCCGCCGGCGCGACCGACCGGAGAGCAGGCCACCGAGGAACGACCCGGCCGACGACAGCAGCTCGTCGCGGCCCTTGGCCTCGGCTGCCTCGCGGAGGGTCGCAGCCTTCGCGTTGGCCTCGTCGAGCTGGCGCGCGAGCGTGGCGACCCTGGACTCGTACTTGTCGCGCAGCTTGGCGATGTCGGCGTCCGCCCGCTCGTCGGCGGCCATCTCGCACCGTGCGGTGAAGTCGGTGTCGGACTCTCCGGGACGGCCGTACAGCTTGAGCGTCGGGTTGTGGTGGACGGTCATCGGCACGTTGCGCACGAGGTGGTCGACGAGCTCGCGGCTCACGGTGGTGAAGAACGTGTTGGCGTCGATCGGGGCATCGCCGAGCCGGTACGTGCGGCCGGCTGGCGCGGCGGGCAGCAGGTCGCGCTCGTCGTGGTCGACCGCGTGGGCCGCGGCCGGGTCGACCCGATCGGCGTGCGGGAACCGCACCGCTTCGAACTCGCTGTCGTGCACGAGGTCGGCCTTGGCCTCGTCGTAGCGAAGCGCCACCCGGGCCACGATCGCCGGCGCGAGCACCGTCGCCGTCGGGCTGCCGCCGACCGCCGTCACCCAGGGTGCCGCCGGGTCGACCCACCGGATCGGCACCTTGCCCGCGACCGCCGGCATCACCGGTGTGACGTCGCCGGCCACGGCGACGGGCGCGCCCGGCGGTGGAGGCGGCGGCAGCGGCGCCCCGGTCGTCTGGGCGGCAGCGCCCCGCACAACAGCTGGCGGCTGCAGCCCAGACGCCTCGGGGGTCGGCTCGGCGGGGGGCCGCGCGGGGGTGAGGCGGGCGATCTGGTCCGCGGGTGAGCGGGCCGCGCAGGTAGCTCATGGCCCACCGCGTGGTGAACACCTCGGGGTGGTCCGTGCCGGCGCGGCGCAGCAGGAACTCGCGCTTCGCCAGCCCGGAGATGGTGTCGCCGATCGCGGCCACGTCGACGCCACCGGCCGCAGCGGTCATGCCCTCGAGCAGGCGCTGCTTGTCGCGATCGGTCTGCAGCCGGCCGATCATCCAGGTGCCCGCGTTGGAGATGGCCTTGTAGTCGACGTCGACCGGGTTCTGGGTCGCGAGCACGACCCCCACACCGAAGGCGCGCGCCTGCTTCATGAGGGTCATGATCGGCTTCTTGGTGGGCGGGTTCGCCACGGGTGGCAGGTAGCCGGCGACCTCGTCCATGTAGAGCAGCGCACGCAGGTCGGTGGTGCCGGTCTGGCGGCGCATCCACGTGACCAGCTTGGCGAGCAGGAGCGACGTGACGAACTGGCGCTCGTCGTCGGACAGGTGCGCGGTGGTGACGATCGCGCACCGTGGCCGGCCGTCGGGGGTGCGCAGCAAGGCGTCGAGGTCGATGGGCGGGCCCTGCGACCAGGCGGCGAACGAGGGCGAGGCGAGGAGCCCGTTGAGCTTCATGGCGAGCGCCATGCGGTCCTTGGCCGGGTAGAACTGGTCGATCTCGAACACGCCGAGCTTGCGCATCGGCGGTGCGGGCACGGCGCCCACGAGCGTGGCGAGGTCGAGCGGCACGCCGGCGCGCCAGTGGTGGTCGATGAGGTTCGCGAGGAGGATGTGCTCGCGGCTCGACAGCGGATCGGCCTCGATGCCCACCAGGCCGAGCAGGCCGGACACGAACCCCTCGATCTCGTCGGCGACGGTCTCGGTGTCGGTGAGGTCGGCCGGCGGGTCGAGCGACCCGACGATGTCGAGTGGCACGCCCGAGCTCGACCCCGGTGTGTAGATCGTGGTGTCGACCGACTGGACGAGGGCGCCGATCTCGGCGCCACCCAGCGACCAGCCGGCGAGGCCCTCGGCCCAGCGCCGGGCCTGGTCGGCGGCGAAGTCGTCGGGCGACATCGCCTCCTTGGCCGCCTGGCCCTCGTCGATCCACGGTCGGAACTCGGCCGCCGTGAGGCCCGGGAACATCAGCCGCAGGTTGGTGAGGTCGCCCTTGGGATCGATCAGCAGTGCCGGGATGCCCGCCCGCAGCACCTCCTCCACGAGCACCACGCCGAGCCCGGTCTTGCCCGAGCCGGTCATGCCGACGATCACGCCGTGGGTGGTGAAGTCGGACGTGTCGACCGTGGTCGCGACGTCGGTGCGGGTGTGCGCAGCGGGGTCGACGCCCCCGCCCAGGACGAGATCGGCCATGGCCGGCGAACCTACCCCACCCCGTCCGCCGGGTCGGTCCGGGGCAACTCGGCGCGCGGGCTACGGTGCGCCTTCGACATGGGGGTGTCGATCAGCTGGGGCGCCGTGCGCCGGTCTCGCGTGCGCGGGCCGATCGCACCGGGTCTGACCAAGCGGCTCGCGCCGTTCGCCCCGGCCCTGGCCCTCGTCGCGGTCCAGCTGGTGTTCTTCGGCGTCCCCCTCGGTGCCTGGATCCGCGGTGTGGTGATCGGGCTGCTCACCGCGCTGCTGGCCGTGGGGATGGCCCTCGTCTACCGGGCCAACCGGGTGCTCAACTTCGCCCAGGCCGACCTCGGCTTCGTGCCCACGTCGCTCGCCGTCGGGCTCATCGTCTTCAGCGGTCTGCCGTACCTGTTCGGCTTCGGTGTGGGCCTCGTCGCCGCGATCGCGCTCGGGGCGCTCGTGGAGCTCGCCATCGTCCGGCGGTTCGCGAGCGCCTCCCGCCTGGTGCTCACCGTCGCGACGATCGGCATCACGCAGCTGCTCGCGGTGCTGGCGATCCTCGTGCCCCGGATGTGGGGCGAGAACGCGGCGTCGCAGCGGATCCCACCGCCGTTCGATCTCACGGTGACCGTCGGGACGTTCGTGCTGTCGGCCAACGACCTCATCGCGCTCGTCGTGGCACCGCTCGCGATGGTCGGCGTCGCGCTGTTCCTCGGGCGCACCCGGATCGGCACGGCGATCCGTGGTGCCGCCGAGCGATCCGAGCGCGCCGCGATGCTGGGCATCCCGGTGAGCTGGCTGTCGACGCTGGTGTGGGCCATCGCCGCCGGGCTGTCGTTCCTGGCGCTGTTCCTGCGGGCCGGGATCCTCGGCGTGCCGATCGGCTCCGCGCTGAGCCTGGCCACCCTCGTGCAGGCGCTGGCCGCGCTGGTGATCGGCCGGCTGCGCGACCTGCCGACGGTGGCCACCGCCGCGGTGGCGCTCGGGGTCCTCGAGTACGGCGTGGCCTGGAACGCGTCGAGCCCGCTGCTGGTCACGCCGATCGTGGGCGCGGCGGTGCTCGTGGCCCTGCTGCTCCAACGGCGCGGCCACACCCGGGCCGACACCGACGAGACCGCGTCGTGGCGCCTCACCGACGAGGTCCGTCCGCTCGACCCGGCGGTCGCCCGGCTCCCGCTCGTGCGCCTGCTCGTGGTGGGCGTCGGCCTCGCCGTGCTGGCCGGGCTCGTCGCGATCCCGCTGGTGCTCCGCAGCGACCAGATCATCAAGGCGAGCGCGGTGGCGGCGTTCGCGATCGTCGGCCTCTCGCTGGTGGTGCTCACCGGGTGGGCCGGCCAGATCTCGCTCGGCCAGATGTCGTTCGTGGGGATCGGTGCCGCCGTGAGCGGGTCGTGCACCCTGCGGTGGGACGTCGACCTCACCCTGGCGATCGGTGCCGGAGGCGTCGCCGGGGCGCTCGCCGCGGTCGTGGTGGGGCTCCCGGCGCTGCGGTTGCGGGGCCTGTACCTCGCGGTCACCACGCTCGTGTTCGCGTTCGCCGTGTCGTCGTGGCTGCTCAACGACCGCTTCTTCGGCTGGGTCCCGAGCGAGCGGCTCGAGCGTCCGCCGCTGTTCGGGCGCATCGACGTGAGCTCGCCGACGCGGTACTACGTCTACTCCCTGATCGTGCTCGGGCTCGTGCTCGTCGCGCTCCGCGGCGTGCGCCGCAGCCGCGCCGGTCGGGCGATCGTGGCGATCAGCGAGAACGAGCGTGCGGCGCAGGCGTATGCCGTGTCGCCCGTGCCGGTGAAGCTCATGGCGTTCACCATCTCGGGCGCCGTCGCGGGCGTGGCCGGTGGCCTGCTGGTGCACCTCACGCAGAGCTTCGACCTGAGCACCTACTCCGTCGGGGCCTCGCTCGAGGTGTTCACGGCGTCGGTGGTCGGCGGGCTCGGTGCACTGCTGGGCGGTGTGCTCGGCGCCGTCTACCTGAAGGGCATCGAGTGGTTCGTGCCGTCGGCCGAGTGGCGCTTCCTCGCCTCGGCGACGGGCGTGCTCATCGTGCTGCTCGTGCTCCCCGGCGGGCTGGTGAGCCTGGTG
>JALOLG010000289.1 GCA_025456105.1 Ilumatobacteraceae bacterium
CGCCCGTGACGAGGGCAGCTTCGTGGCGGTGGCGTCCTGCTCACCCGCGAGCGGTCCGGCGGCGCGGGTGCCGAGCCCCGGCTGGAACGCCTGGGTCGGCCTCGGGGTGGCTGCTGCGGGATCGGTCGAGTCGACCCGTGTCTGGGGTGGGAAGGTGGCGGGGTTCAGGATCGGCGCGGAGCCGTCGCACTGCTCGACGCCGAACAGCGTCGGCAGCACACCCAGGTCGAGCGCCTTCGCGTCCGAGGTGCCGGTCGTGTCGCGGTAGTTCGCCAGGGATCGCCCGTAGACGAACCCGATGTTGGCGTTGCCCTGCACGACGTTGACCGAGAACGTCTGGGCCGATGCCTCGGCCTCGCCGTTGCGGAACTGCTCCTGGGCACCCAGGTCGGGTGCGGCGCCGAGCAGCGTCGTGCCCACCGCGACGGCGGCGAGTGCCGCACGTCGCGCCGAGCGCCGTGCACACCGACGACCGACGCCGTCGCCCAAGCTGCCTCCCCCCGGAAGATCTGGTCCAGCGGGGGAGTCCGGCCGGGTCACCCCCCGGGTTGCCGGCCGGCCTCCTCACGCTGTGAGGCGTGACATTAGCCACACCTCCCCGCGCCCGTCGACGTCAGCGACGCGTCGTGGGCATCGGCCCGACGCCCCACGCCGTGCAGTTCAATGGAGGGTTCCGGAGTGGGCCCCCGGCCGTGGGCCGCCGTACGCTCCGGCGCTGCAGCCCGTCCGCCCCGAGGAGGCCATCGGCGTGCTCTTCCCGACGATGACGTTCGCGCTGTTCTTCGTCGTCGTGCTCGGCGTCAGCTGGAAGCTGGTCGACCGACCGGTGCAGTGGAAGCTCTTCGTGCTCGGCGCCAGCTACGTGTTCTACGGCTGGGCCGACTGGATGTTCTGCTTCCTGCTCGCCGGCTCCACCGTCGGCAACTGGCTCGTCGCGCTCGCCGTGGACCGGGCCGAGGGCGAGCGGGCACGCAAGGCGTGGATGGGCCTGGGCGTCGTGCTCAACCTCGTGCTGCTGGGCTTCTTCAAGTACTACGGCTTCTTCGTGGACTCGGTGCTGGGGGCGCTCGAGCCGCTCGGGCTGGCACCGACCGCGCTGCTCGTGCAGATCGCGCTGCCCGTGGGCATCTCGTTCTTCACGTTCTGCGCGATCAGCTACCTCATCGACGTCTACCGCGACGAGCAGCGGCCCGTCACCCTGCTGGACTTCGCGGTCTACCTGGCGTTCTTCCCGCACCTGGTCGCCGGACCGATCGTGCGCGTGTCGGAGTTCGAGCCGCAGCTGCGGCGTCGCCGCAACCCGAACACGATCGACGCCACACGTGCGGCCCGGCTGATCGTGCGCGGCCTGTTCAAGAAGGTGGTCATCGCGAACTACCTGGCCACCGCGATCGTCGACCCGGTGTTCGTCGCACCCGGCCAGCACACCAACTGGGAGCTGCTGGTCGGTGCCTGGGCCTACGCCGTGCAGATCTACGCCGACTTCTCCGGCTACACCGACATCGCGATCGGCATCGCCCTGCTGATGGGCATCAAGTTCCCCGACAACTTCGACCAGCCGTACTCGTCGCGCTCGATCCAGGAGTTCTGGCGCCGCTGGCACATGACCCTGTCGCGCTGGTTGCGCGACTACCTCTACATCCCCCTCGGCGGCAACCGGGGTGGACCCCGCGCCGAGTACCGCAACCTGTTCCTCACGATGCTGCTCGGTGGCCTGTGGCACGGCGCCAGCTGGAACTTCGTGATCTGGGGTGCGTTCCACGGCTGCGGTCTGGCGGTCGAGCGCTGGCACGCGATGCGTGAACCGAAGCCCGCGTACGTGGACCTGGGTGCGGTCGGCGAGCTGCCACCGGAGCAGCGTGGAGCCGGTGACTACCGCCCCCACGACGAGACGGTGGTGATGCAGCAGCCAGCGGTGGGGCGGTCCCGAGTAGCCGCGGCGTCACCGAGCACCCGACACGGCGAGCAGGCCACGGTGGTCGAGCGGCGACCGATGAACCCGTGGCTGGCGCGGCTCTGGGTGTTCCACTTCGTGGTGGTCGGCTGGATCTTCTTCCGTGCTCCCGACCTGGGCATCGCCATCGACTACTTCGTGAGCCTGGTGACGAACTGGGGCATCGGCACCCTGGTCACCCCGACGGTCCTGTTGGCGGTCGTGGTGGGCATGGTCGGCCAGTTCGTGCCCCGCCGACTCGGCGACGCCGCGGAGTACCGGGTGTCGAAGCTGCCGCCGATGGTGCTCGCGGTCGGTGTCGGCCTGAGCCTCGTCGTCATCAACCTGTTGGGCCCCCAGGGCGTCGCACCGTTCATCTACTTCCAGTTCTGACCACCGGATCCCGGCCATGAGCACACCCACACGACCTCCAGCAGCGCAGCGCCCGGCCCGACCGGGGCCGGATCGTGGCGCACCCGGCGCGCCGCCGCGTCGTCGTCGCCGGGTTCGCTCCACCCAGCCGGCGTCGACGGTGTGGAAGGGCACGGTCGTGGCGCTCGTGGTCTTCGTCGTGCTGGCCTCGGGCAACATGGTCAGCTCCGCTCGGGGCATGCCGTTGGGCTGGCAGCGCAGCGTGGCGGTGGCCATCGCCGGCACCGTCGACCGCGTCGCGAACTTCTTCTCGTTGAACCGCCCCTACGACTGGGCCGCCGAGCAGCTCGGCATCGACCAGGGCGGCGACGCCGACTTCGAGTTCCCCCCGGCGCCCGACGCGGTCGACGCCACCGACGACGCTCCGTCGGCGACCACCACGACGCTGCCGCCCGTGCGCGTGCCCACCGCCGACGCGCCGTTGCAGCTGCTCGTCGCCGGGGACTCCACGGCGAAGTCCCTCGGCGACTCGCTGATCGGTGCCACCGAGGGCCTGCCGGTGGCCATCACCAACGAGGGCACGGTGTCGACCGGCCTCGCCCGCTCGGACTACTTCAACTGGGGTGCCCGCATGGCGGAGCTGGTCGAGACGACCTCACCCGAGGTGGTCGTGTTCATGGTCGGCGCCAACGACGGGCAGTCGATCCTGAACGGCGACGGCACCGTGGTCGCCCAGTTCGACACACCCGAGTGGGAGGCGGCGTACCGCGAGCGTGTGGCCGGCATCATGGACCTCGTCGGCGGTGAGGGCCGGCGGCTGGTCTGGGTGGGCGAGCCCAACGTCGAGACCGGCAACGTGCAACGTGCGGTCGAGATCGGCAACCGGCTCGCCGCCGAGGAGGCGGCGTCGCGGCCGTGGGTGACCTACGTCGACGTCGCCGCGCTGCTGGCGGGGCCCGACGGCGGCTACGCCGAGTACCTGACGCTGCCCGACGGCTCGACCACCCGGTGCTACTCGGGCGACGGGGTGCACCTGACGGTGTCGTGCCTGGACCGCGTGATGGACGAGCTGGTGCCCACCGTCACCGGCCTGTACGCCGACCCGGCCACGACCACGACCACGGCGCCGTCCGGCGACTGAGGGCGCGGTGCCTCAGCCGGGCCCGCCCAGGATCGGCTCGTGCAACCACACCGCGGCCATGGCGCCGAGTGCGAGCGCGGGGCCGAACGGGA
>JALOLG010000290.1 GCA_025456105.1 Ilumatobacteraceae bacterium
AGGCGCCGGTCACCCGGGCGCTGGTGGCCGACGGGCCCGCTGCGGCACGCCGCGAGCTCGACCGGCTCGTCGCCCTGTTCGGCCGCGACCGGGTGCTCGTCGAGCTGTGGGACCACGGCCTCCCGCTCGACTCGGCCCGCAACGACGCACTCGCCGAGCTCGCCCACCGGGTCGGTGTCGAGTGCGTCGCCACCAACGACGTCCGCTACGCCACCCCCGCCCAGCGCCGCCTCGCCACCGCCATCGCCGCGGTCCGCCACCGCACCAGCCTCGACGGCCTCGACCCGTGGCTCCCGGCCGCCGCCACCGCCCACCTCCGCTCGGGCGCCGAGCAGGCCCGCCGCTTCGCCCGCTACCCCGGTGTGGTCGAGCGCACCGTCGCCATCGCCGAGGCGGCCGCGTTCGACCTCGCCCTCGTCGCCCCGAGCCTGCCGCCCTACCCGTGCCCCGACGGCCTCTCCGAGATGGCCTACCTCCGCCGCCTCACCGAGGAGGGTGGCCGGCGCCGCTACGGCGAGCGGCCGAGCGCCGGCGAGGATCTGTCGCTGCGGGCCCGGGCGTGGCGCACCATCGACCACGAGCTGGAGGTGATCGAGCAGCTCGGCTTCCCCGGCTACTTCCTCGTCGTGTGGGACATCGTCGAGTTCTGCCGCCGCTCGAACATCTTCTGCCAGGGCCGCGGGAGCGCCGCCAACTCGGCCGTCTGCTACGCGCTCGGCATCACCGCCGCCGACGCCGTGTCGCTCGGCCTGCTGTTCGAGCGGTTCCTGTCGACCGAACGTGACGGTCCTCCCGACATCGACATCGACATCGAGAGCGACCGCCGCGAGGAGGTGATCCAGTACGTGTTCGGGCGGTACGGCCGCCACCACACCGCCCAGGTCGCGAACGTCATCACCTACCGGGCCCGCTCGGCCGTGCGCGACATGGCCAAGGCGCTCGGTCACGACCCCGGCCAGCAGGATGCCTGGTCGCGCCAGGTCGACGCGTGGGGCGGCGTCGCCGCCACCGCCGCCCAGCCTGATTGCACGATCCCCGAGCCGGTGCTCGAGCTGGCCGCCCAGATCGAGGACGCCCCGCGCCACCTCGGCATCCACTCGGGCGGGATGGTCATCTGCGACCGCCCGGTGATCGAGGTGTGCCCGGTGGAGTGGGCCCGCATGGCCGATCGCTCGGTGCTGCAGTGGGACAAGGACGACTGCGCGGCGGCCGGGCTCGTGAAGTTCGACCTGCTCGGCCTCGGCATGCTCTCGGCCCTCCACGGTGCGGTCGACCTGATCCGCGAGCACCGCGGGTACGAGGTCGACCTCGCCACCATCCCCCAGGAAGACGACGTGTACGCCATGCTCTGCCGGGCCGACACGGTGGGGGTGTTCCAGATCGAGAGCCGGGCCCAGATGGCCACGCTGCCGCGCCTCAAGCCGCGCCGGTTCTACGACCTCGTGGTGGAGGTGGCGCTGATCCGGCCCGGCCCGATCCAGGGCGGTTCGGTGCACCCGTACATCCGGCGTCGCAACGGTCAGGAGCCGGTCACCTACCTGCACCCGCTGTTGGAGAACAGCCTGGGCAAGACGCTCGGGGTGCCGCTGTTCCAGGAGCAGCTGATGCAGATGGCGATCGACGTGGCGGGGTTCAGTCCGGCCGAGTCCGACGAGCTGCGCCAGGCGATGGGCTCGAAGCGCTCGGCGGCCCGCATGGAGCGGTTGCGTGAGCGGCTGTACGCCGGCATGGCCGAGCGGGGCATCACGGGGGCGGTCGCGGACGAGATCTACGTGAAGATGAAGGCGTTCGCGAACTACGGGTTCCCCGAGAGCCACTCGGTGTCGTTCGCCTACCTGGTGTACGCGTCGTCGTGGATCAAGTACCACGAGCCCGCCGCGTTCTGTGCCGCGCTGCTCAACGCCCAGCCGATGGGCTTCTGGTCGCCGCACACGCTGGTGCGCGACGCCCGCCGGCACGGCGTGACGGTGCGAACCGTCGACCTGCAGGCCTCACTCGCCGGCGCCACGCTGGAGGACGGCGGCACGGCGGTGCGGCTCGGCATCGCCCCCGTGCGCGGCGTCGGCACCGACCTCGCCGAGCGGATCGTGGCGGAGCGTGACGCACACGGCGCCTACGCCTCGCCGGAGGACCTCGTGCGCCGGGTGCCCGAGCTCACCGTCGCCCACCTCGAAGCGCTGGCGACCGCGGGTGCGTTCGGTGAGTGCTTCGGCCTCGACCGTCGCCAGGCGCTGTGGTCGATGGGCGCGGTGTCGCAGTCACGCCCGGGTCGTCTGGCCGGCACCGTCACCGGTGAGCGGGCACCCACGCTGCCCGGCATGACCCCGATGGAGGAAGCGGTCGCCGATCTGTGGGCCACCGGCGTCTCACCCGACGGCCACCCCACCTCGTTCCTGCGCGCCGACCTCGCCCGCCGCGGCGTCGTCACCGCCGCCGACCTGCCCACCCGTGCGCCGCGCTCACGGGTGTGCGTGGCCGGCGTCGTCACCCACCGCCAGCGCCCGATGACCGCCCAGGGCGTCACGTTCATGAACCTCGAGGACGAGACCGGGCTCATCAACGTCGTCGTCTCCAAGGGCTGCTGGGCGCGGTTCCGCCGCCTGGCCCGCGAAGCACCCGCCCTGCTCGTACGTGGCCGGCTCGAGCGCAGCGAAGGCGTCGTCAATGTCGTCGCCGACCACCTCGAACCCCTCACCGTCCCCG
Organism: Ilumatobacteraceae bacterium; assembly: GCA_025456105.1. Classification (GTDB taxonomy): domain Bacteria; phylum Actinomycetota; class Acidimicrobiia; order Acidimicrobiales; family Ilumatobacteraceae. The sequence continues at coordinate 2,704 of JALOLG010000290.1, forward strand.
CCACCACCGGCAGCCGCGACTTCCGATGAACTCGGCTCCGATCCTGTGTCAGAGGTACGACGTCACGTCGGTCTGGCCGAAGTCGTCGCCCTTGAACAGCAGCGGTGACCCGTCGAGCCGGGCGAGTGCGTACGCGAAGCAGTCGCCGAAGTTCAGCGCCGCCGGGTGACGCCCCTTGCCGAAGCGGCGCCACGCCGCGACAGCGGCGACCGCGTGCACGTCGTCGACCACGACCACCTCGTCGATGGTCGCGTCCACGAGCAGTTCCAGATCCCGACCCGCGTCGAGCCCCTGTCGGGCCTCCACGACGATCCGCGCCTCGACCAGCGAGACGACCGACAGCCGTGTCACGTCGTCCTGCAAGGCGGCGAGGTACCGCTCGGCGTCCTCCTCGCCGAGCACCACCGCGACGAGGGCCGACGTGTCGACGGCGATCACGCCGGCAGCCCGCGTTCGTCGTAGCCGAGGATCTCGTCGTCGGAGCGGGTGTCGATCGTCGGCCGGGCGCGACCCCGAGTGATGATGGCCGTGAGATCGGGGCCGGGGGCCACCTGTCGGTGGCGCCGGAGCGTCGCGAGCTGCGCCTCGATCGCCTCCCGCACCGCCGTCGTGATCGGTCGGCCCGTGAGGGCCGCGAGCTCGCGTGCCAGGCGGTCGGTCTCGTCGTCCTTGATGTTCAGGGCCACGAGAGGAAGATTATCTTCTTCCCTTCTTCCTCCTGCCGCCACCGTGTCACCGGCGCGCGTCGTCGCCGACCACGAAGCACAGGCAGAACGGGTGACCGGCTGGATCGGCGTACACCTGGAAGTCGTCGCCCACGGCGACGCCGCGAG
>JALOLG010000291.1 GCA_025456105.1 Ilumatobacteraceae bacterium
CCCCGCCCGGCACGGTCGCGGCGCCTCGGCCACCGATCCGATCGTCCGGCCCGCCGCCACGCCGGGCGACGCCTGCCGATGGCGTCGGCCCCGCCGACGCACCGCTGTTCGAGGCCCTCAAGTCGTGGCGGTCCGGTGCTCGCGGCGACAAGCCGGCGTACACCGTGTTCCCCGACGCCACGCTCACCGAGATCGCCCGGCGACGACCCTCGTCGCTCGCCGAGCTCGCCCGCGTGAAGGGCGTCGGGCCCGCCAAGCTCGAGCAGTACGGCGACGACGTGCTCGGCATCGTCGCCGATCACACTCCGACGTGACGCGGCTGACGGCCGCGACACCCCGCTGGTACCCTCCGATCACCGACTTCCCCTCGCTGGCGCTCCCACCGAGGAGAACGACATGACGGTCGACGACCGCACCCGACTCAACCTGCACCGCAAGCTCGAGACCGTGCTCGGCTCCGAAGAGGCGGACACCCTGATGGCTCATCTCCCACCGGTCACATGGAACGAGGTCAGCACCAAGGACGACCTCGCCCAGACGGCGGCGCTGCTGCGCACCGAGATGCACGCGATCCGGTCCGAGCTCCGCACCGAGATGCAGGTGATGGCAACCGAGCTCCGCAGCGAGATGCACGCCATGGGATCCGAGCTGCGCACCGAGATGCACGTGGGCTTCGCCGACGTCCGCACGGAGATGGCGCACCTCAGGGCCGACTTCGTCGAGGGCACCAACCGCCAGATCAAGTGGCTCGTCACCTTCGCCGCGGTGTGGAGCTCGCTGCTCGTGACGGTCGTGCGCCTCATGCCCTGACCCAGCCCGCCGCACGGGCTCTCCCGTCCGACGACGCTCGCGTACCATCGCCCACTGATGGACTTCGCCTGGACCCCCGAGCAGCAGGCCCTCCGCGCCCAGGCCCGCGAGGTGGCCACCGATGCCGTCGCCCGCTTCGGCCGCCACAACGACTCGTGGATCAACGGCTACTCCAAGGAGTTCGCGAAGGAGATGGGCGCGCTCGGCTGGATCGGGCTCACCTGGCCCGTCGAGTTCGGCGGCGGCGGACGTCCGCCGATCGACCGGCTCATCATCGGCGAGGAGCTCATCGCCGCCGGGGCGCCGATCGCGGCGATGTGGTTCGCCGACCGCCAGATGGGCCCCACCCTCATGACGTACGGTCGCCCCGACCAGCAGGCGGCGTTCCTGCCGTCGATGCTCGCCGGCGAGACCACGTGGTGCATCGGCATGTCGGAGCCGAACGCCGGCTCCGACCTCGCATCGCTCACCACCCGCGCCGAGCGCGACGGCGACGAGTGGGTGATCAACGGCCAGAAGATCTGGACGAGCTTCGGCGAGGTCGCCGACTACTGCTACCTCATCTGCCGCACCTCCAGCGACGGGCCGCCGCACCAGGGCATCAGCGAGATCATCGTGCCGATGGACACGCCCGGCATCGAGGTGCGCGCCATCACCGACATGACCACCAACCGGCACTTCGCCGAGGTCTTCTACACCGACGTGCGCGTGCCGCTCGGCAACCTCGTCGGGGTCGAGGGCAACGCGTTCAAGCAGACGATGCGCCAGCTCGAGCACGAGCGCGGCGGCATCGATCGCCTCGTGTCGAACCAGGCGCTCTACCGCCTGGCGCTCGAGCGGGTCGACACCACCGACCCGCGGGTGCGCCAAGAGGTCGCGGCGCTCGAGTCGGGCTACCGCATCGGCCGGATCCTCGTCACCCGCGAGGTGCTCGGCCAGGCGCCGGGTGGGTTCTCGGCCGCCACCAAGTGCTTCTGCACCGAGCACGAGCAGCGCGTCGCCGACTTCGTGGCCCGGGCGTTCGGCGCCGAGGCCACGCTCTGGAGCGACGTCACCGCAGGGCTGCTCTACTCGCCCGGCTACACCATCATGGGCGGCACGTCGAACGTGATGCGCAACATCCTCGGCGAGCGGGTGCTCGGCCTGCCCCGCGAGCCCCGCTAGCCAGGAGGTCCGGGCGTGACCCACCCACTCGAGCTCTCCGAGCGGATCCTCACCTCGGGGATCGTCGACTCGCCACCCAACCGGGTCACCAACGAGCTGTCCGAGCTCGCCGACGACCTCGCGATCGTCGAGAGCTTCAGCCACTGCGTCGCCCTGCGGACGGGCGAGGGGCTCGTCGCGTTCGACGCGTCGGGTGTGTTCACCGGCGCCGCGGTCGTGGAGGCGCTGCAGCGCTGGTCACCCGAGCCCGTCACCCACCTCGTCTACACCCACGGCCACGCCGACCACGTGGGAGGCAGTCCGTCGTTCACCGCCGCCTACGGCGCGCCCACCGTGCTCGCGCACGAGGCCGTCGCCGCCCGGCTCGACCGGTACGCCTACACCGACGGCTGGAACCGCCGCATCAACGCCCGCCAGTTCGGCGGGGTCCGGCGCCAGGACGGCGTGGGCGTGGGTGCCGACGCCGAGCGCTTCTTGCCGGCCGACGTGCTGCGACCCGACATCGCGTTCCGCGACCGGCACTCCGTCACCGTCGGCGACGACACGATCGAGCTCGTCCACGCCCGCGGCGAGACCGACGACCACCTGTGGGCGTGGCTGCCCGAGCGCCGATGGATCATGGCGGGCGACTTCTTCATCTGGAACTTCCCCAACGCCGGCAACCCCCAGAAGGTCCAGCGGTACCCGCTCGAGTGGGCGGCTGCGCTGCGCGACATGGCCGCCGCCGGTGCCGACCTGTTCGTGCCCGCCCACGGCCTGCCCATCGCCGGCGCCGACCGCATCGCCGAGGTGCTCGACATCACCGCCACCGCGCTCGAGACCCTGGTGACCGAGGTGGTGACGATGATGAACGACGGCGCCGTGCTCGACGACATCGTCCACTCGGTCCACGTGCCCGACGACGTGCTCGCCCGTCCGTGGCTGCGCCCGCTGTACGACGACCCGGAGTTCGTCGTCCGCAACGTGTGGCGCCAGTACGGCGGCTGGTGGGACGGCGTGCCGAGCCGCCTGAAGCCGTCGCCCGACCGCCAGGTCGCCGTCGTGCTGGCCGAGCTGGCGGGCGGCGCCGAGCGCCTGGCGGAGCGGGCCGCCGCGGCGGCCGCCGACGGCGACCTCCGGCTGGCAGCGCATCTCGCCGACCTCGCCGGCTGGGCCGCGCCCGACGACCCCGCCGTGCACGGCGTGCGCGCCGACGTGTACGAGCAGCGCCGCAAGGTCGAGACGTCGCTGATGGCCAAGGGCATCTTCGGTGCCGCCTCGAAGGAGTCGGCGGCGATCAGCCAGCCGTGACGAGCACGAGCGCCACGCCGGCGAGGCCGAGGCCGACCCCCTGCGCCCGCGACACCCGCTCCCCGTCGACCACCGACGCGAGCACCACCGTGCTGGCCGGGTACATCGACACCACCACGGCCACGATCGTCAGCGCGCCGAGGCGGGTGGCCTCCACGTAGGCCAGGTTCGCGAGCAGGCTGAACGTGCCGATCCCCACCGCCATGAGCGGCAGCGGCCGGCGCATCGAAGCGGTGATCCGGATCCGGGCCGC
>JALOLG010000019.1 GCA_025456105.1 Ilumatobacteraceae bacterium
TGAACGCCGCGGCGAAGATCGGCGCGACCGCTTGGATGCCGCGCAGCGCGGCGATGTCGCGGGTGTGACGGCGCTCGTAGATCATCCCGACCAGGAGGAACAGCGCACCGGTGGAGATGCCGTGGTTCACCATCTGCATCACCGAGCCGGTGAGCGCCTGCGACGTGAAGGCGAACGTGCCCAGCACGATGAACCCGAGGTGGGCCACCGACGAGTAGGCCACCAGGCGCTTCAGGTCCTTCTGCATCGTGGCGACGATGGCGCCGTAGATGATGCCGATCACCGCGAGGGTGAGGAACAGCGGCCGGGCCCACCGCGCTGCGTCGGGGAACAGGTACACGCCGAAGCGGAGGAACCCGTAGGTGCCGAGCTTCAGCATCACACCGGCCAGCACCACCGAGCCGGCCGTGGGTGCCTGGGTGTGCGCGTCGGGCAACCAGGTGTGGAGCGGGAACACCGGCACCTTCACCGCGAACGCGATCGCGAACGAGAAGAACAGCCAGCGGGCGGTGGTGCTCGCGAAGTCGGCGTTCTCGGCGATGACCGTGAGGTCGAAGGTGACACCGTCGACGCCGTTGCGCGATGCGATGAAGACCGTCGCGATGATGCCGACGAGCATGAACGCCGACCCGGCCATCGTGTACAGGAAGAACTTCGTGGCCGCGTACACCCGGCCCTCGTAGCCCCACCCACCGATGAGGAAGTACATCGGCACGAGCACGATCTCGAAGAACAGGAAGAACACGAACAGGTCGAGGCTCAAGAAGCTGCCGAGCACACCGGCCTCGAGCAGCAGCAGCCACGCCAGGTAGGGCTTGTCGCGGGCCGGATCGTCGTTGTGCGGGTCGATGCCCGCGATCGCGATCGGGAAGAGCACGCCCGTGAGCACGACGAGGAACAGCGAGATGCCGTCGACGCCCAGGTGCCACGAGATGCCCCACGGCTCGATCCAGGTGTGCTTCGAGACGAACTGGAAGCCCTCCTGGCCGGTCTCGAACGAGGCCATCAGCCACACCGTGAGCGCGCCGGTGAGCACCGACGTCGCGAGTGCCACCACGCGCACGAGCGCGTGCTGGCGGCGGTGCAGGATCGCCACCACGAACGCGCCCACCACGGGCAGCAGCACGATCGTCGACAGGATCGGGAACGACGACTCGCCCATCAGACGAGCCCCCGCACGACGACCATCCAGACGAGCACGAGGACCACCCCGACACCGAGCACGGCGGCGTAGGTGCGGACGAAGCCGGTCTGGGTGCGGCGCACACCACCGGCGCTGGCCCCGACGAGACGGGCGACGCCATTGACCGCGCCGTCGATGATGCGCTGGTCGAACCAGGCGATCGCCTCGAAGGCCTTGCGACCGGGGCCGCCCATGAACCGGGTGATCGTGCGGTCGTAGTACCACCCCTCCGCGAGGACCGTGGGCTCGACCGCCTTGACCTTGTGGCGCGAGTAGACGAGCCACGCGAGCACGATGCCCACGAGCGACGCAGCGATCGCGATGCCGATGAGCAGCACCTTGTTGTCGTAGGCCCAGGTGCCCTCGATCTCGGCCTCGGCGAACTCCACCACAGGGTGCAGCCAGTCCTCGAGGCGGTGCTGCAGCTCCTTGGGGACGATGTCGAGCGAGGGCAGCTGGATGATGCCGGCGACGATCGACAGCCCGGCGAGCACCACGAGCGGGATCAGCATGATGGGCGGTGACTCGTGCGGCTTGTACTCGCCGTGGGCCCCGTGCTCCTCGGCGTGGCTCTCCCAGCGGGCCTCACCGAAGAACACCATGATCACCTGGCGCGTCATGTAGTACGCCGTGAGCACCGCCGTGACGATGCCGATCACGTAGAGCGGCACGCTGTCGGCGAGCGTGAACAGCAGGATCTCGTCCTTCGACCAGAAGCCGGCGAGGGGCGGGACGCCCGCGATGGCGAGCCAGCCGACGATGAACGTCGCCGCAGTGATCGGCATGAAGATCCGCAGCGCACCCATCCGGCGCATGTCCTGCTCCTCGTGCATCCCGTGGATGACCGAGCCCGACCCGAGGAACAGCAGCGCCTTGAAGCAGGCGTGCGTGACCATGTGGAAGATCGCGGCCACGTAGGCCCCGGAGCCGACGGCCAGGAACATGAAGCCGAGCTGGCTGACCGTGGAGTAGGCGAGCACCTTCTTGATGTCGTTCTGCGCCACGGCGATCGTGGCGGCGAACAGCGCCGTGAGCGCACCCACCCAGGCGATGATCGTCGGGGCGTAGTCGGCCGCCACCTCGAGAACGGGGCTGAAGCGCACCATGAGGAACACCCCGGCCGTCACCATCGTGGCGGCGTGGATGAGCGCCGACACGGGCGTGGGGCCCTCCATCGCGTCGGGGAGCCACACGTACAGCGGGAGCTGGGCGCTCTTGCCGACCGCACCCACGAACAGCAAGAGCGCGATCGCGGTGGCGGTGGTCTCGGCGAGCGCACCCTCCTCGGCGGCGAGGTTGACGGCGGCGTAGCTCACCGAGCCGACGGCCTGGAACATGAAGAACATCGCGAGCATCACGCCCCAGTCACCGATGCGGTTGGTGACGAACGCCTTCTTGCCCGCCGTGGCGGCCGACTCGCGCGTGTGCCAGAACGAGATGAGCAGGTACGAGCAGGTGCCCACGCCCTCCCAGCCCAGGAACGTGACGAGCAGGTTCTCGCCCAGCACCAGCACGAGCATCGAGAGCACGAACAGGTTGAGGTACAGGAAGAACTTCGAGAACTTCGGGTCGCCGTGCATGTACCCGATGGCGAAGAGGTGGATCAGTGCGGCGATGCCCGTGACGAAGAGGCACATCGTGATGCTGAGCGGGTCGGCCAGGAACGCCAGGTCGACCTGGAGCGACGAGACCGGCACCCACGAGAACAGCGTCTCGACGTGCGACCGCTCCTCCTCCGACATGCCGAGCAGGTCGACGTAGACACCCACCGACACCACGAACGACGCCGCCACCATCGCCGTGGCGAGGTAGCCCGACAGCGGATCACCGAGCCGCCGCCCGAACAGCAAGATGAGCAGGAAGCCGGCCAGCGGGAAGGCAGGGATCAACCAGAGGACGTCGAGCACGTCGTCAGCCCTTCAGCTCGGCGAGGTCGTCGGCGGTCGCGCCGGGGCGGCTGCGCAGGATGGACACGAGGATGCCGAGGCCCACGACCACCTCGGCCGCAGCGACGACCAGCACGAAGAACACCGCGGTCTGCCCGGAGATGTCGCCGAAGCGCACGGCCAGGGCGACGAAGCTGAGGTTGACCGCGTTGAGCATCAGCTCGATGCACATGAAGATCACGAGCGGGTTGCGGCGCACGAGCACGCCCATCGCCCCGATGCCGAACAGCACGGCCGACAGCAGCAGGTACCAGGTCGTGGTGGGCACGACGTCGGCGATCACGAGCGGTCGTCCTCTCGCGAGGCCCGCTGGCGGCGGGTCATCACCACGGTGCCGGCGACGGCCACGATGAGCAGCACCGACGTGAGCTCGAACGCGAACACCCGGTCGCTGAAGAGGTCCGCGGCGAGCTGGCGGATGTTGCTGTCGCCGTCGGACTGCAGCGGCTCACCCTGCGCCAGGGTGCTGCGCACCCGCAGGACGGCGGCGGCGACGATGCCGATGGTGCCGACGCCGATCACGATCGCCAGGGGTCGCTGCACCTTGAGCGGCTCGACCTCGATGTTCTCGGCGCGGTCGACCCCGAGGAGCATGATCACGAACAGGAAGAGCACGACGATCGCGCCGGCGTAGACGATCACCTGCACGGCCGCGAGGAAGTGCGCCTCGAGCGCCACGAAGTGCACCGCGACGCCGAACAGCGTCAGCACCAGCCCGAGCGCGGCGTGCACCGGGTTGCGGGACAAGATCACACCGCCTGCGCCCGCGATCACCATCGCCGACGCCAGCACGAAGACGAGCAGCTCCATTATCGATGTCCTCGCTCGTCGGCCCGTTGGTTCGACTCGCTCGGATGCGCCTCGTCGCTGGCGCTTCCCTCCTCGATGGCGGGCTCGGCGTCCGCTTCGCTTCCGCCTCGCGCCGCGTGCGCCTCGTCGCTGGCGCTTCCCTCGGCGCGCGCCGCACTCGTCGCCTTCGGTTCGCTCGGCTGCCCTCCGTCGCGGACGGGCTGGGACGGTTCGGGGGTGCGGATGCCGTGGCCGAGCTCGCCGCTCCAGCCCTCGACGCCCTCGAACGTGGCATCACCCGACGGCGACGTCGCCCGCATCCAGCCGCTCGTGAGCGCGTCCTCACCCTCGCGCCAGTCCTCCCACGGCAGGCGCTGCGGCGCCCCGTCGTCGTCGACGAGCAGCTCGGCCTTGGTGTAGATGGCGTCGCGACGGTTCGTGAACGAGAACTCGAACAGCTTCGTCTCGGTGATCGCCTCGGTGGGGCACGCCTCCACGCAGAGGTCGCAGTGGATGCAGCGCAGGTAGTTGATCTCGTACACGTAGCCGTAGCGCTCGCCGGGCGACGTCGGGGTCTCGGGGTCGTTGTCGGCGCCGCGCACGTAGATGCACTTCGCGGGGCACACCCCGGCGCAGAGCTCGCAGCCGATGCACTTCTCCATGCCGTCCTCGTACCGGTTGAGGACGTGCCGGCCGTGCAGGCGCTCGGGCTTGGCGATCTTGGCGTCGTGGGCGACGTCGGGCGCGTCGGTGCCGCGCTTGCGAGCCGACCGGCCACCCGAGTACTCGGTGGTGACGCGCTGGCCGCCGAACAGCCGGTGCTGGCGGAGGGTGACGAGGAAGCCGTCGAGGTACCCCATCAGGCCGACACCTCCCCACGATCACGGAGGCCGCTGCTGGTGCGCAGGGCCCAGACGAACAGCAGGTACCCGACGGCGATCACCGCCAGCGACACGCCGACCACCACGCCGATGTTCCAGTCGGCGTCCTGCCCGACGCGGATGGCGGCGAGCAGCAGGAACCAGCCGAGCGCGACGGGGATGAGCACCTTCCAGCCGAGGTCCATCAGCTGGTCGTAGCGGAGCCGCGGCAGCGTGGCGCGGAACCAGACGTAGGCGTACAGGAACACCAGCACCTTCAGCAGGAACCACACCGTGCCCTCGATCGCGCCGGGGAGCAGCGGGATGTCGAGCGTGGTGTCGCCGATCGAGATGGGCTGCGGGCCGCCGAGGAACAGCGTGACGATGATGCCGCTCATCGTGATGGTGTTCATGAACTCGGCCAGGAAGAACAGTGCGAACCGGATGCTCGAGTACTCGGTGTTGAAGCCGCCCACGAGCTCCTGCTCGGCCTCCACGAGATCGAACGGCGGCCGGTTGAGCTCGGCCGTCGCGGCGATGAGGAAGATCACGAACGGCACGAAGCCGGTGGCGACGATGTGCCAGTCGCCGAGCGTCGGCTGGGCGATCACGATCCCGGCGGTCGACAGGGTGCCCGCCGAGAGCAGCACGGCAGCGAGGCTCAACCCGAGCGCCGCCTCATAGGAGATCATCTGCGCCGAGGCGCGCACCGAGCCGAGCAGCGGGTACTTCGATCCGCTCGACCACCCGGCGAGCATGATGCCGTACACCGCGATCGACGACAGCGCGAGGAACAGCAGGATCCCGATCGGCGGGTCGGCGAGCTGCACCCGGGTGGTCTCGCCGAACCACACCACCGTGCCGTCCTGCCCGTCGCTGAAGTCGCCGCCCAGCGGGATGATGCTCCACACGAGGAACGCGGGCACGAACGCGAGGAAGGGCGCGAGCCGGAACACCCACTTGTCGGCCTGGGCCGGCAGCAGGTCCTCCTTGAAGAACAGCTTGATGCCGTCGGCGAGCGTCTGGAGGATGCCGAACGGGCCGGCCTTGTTCGGGCCGACGCGGTTCTGCATGCCGGCGACGATCTTGCGCTCGAACCAGACCATGAACATCGTGCCGACGAGGCCGACGACGAAGATCACCACGACCTTGGCCAGCACGATGAGCAGCGGCGTCCACAGCAGCTCGCCCTCGAGGATCGGGTCGGCCGCGACGATGGCGGGCAGCGACGACGCGCTCACAGCCGCTCGATCCTCACGTCGACGATCGGTGTCGAGGCATCGACCAGCTCGCCCACCGAACCGCCCCCCTGCTGGAAGCGGACGCGCACCGTGCCCCGCGGCACGGTCGCGTCGGTGTGCAGCGGCAGCACCACCGAGCTGCGCGCGCCGACGAGCTGCACCTCGGTGCCGGCCGACACGCCGACCAGCTCGAGGTCGAGCGGGTGGACGAGCGCCGCTGGTCCGGGTGCGAGGTGCGCGAGCGACGGCGACGTGGCCGTGCCGACGGCCCGGTCGTACAGCGTTCGCGACACCACGAGTCGATAGTCATAGTTGTTCCGCTCGCCCGCCGACGAAGATGCCGGCGGCAAGAAGGCCAACGGGGCCTCCGTGAGGACCCCCTCGACGTTCCGGGCGACGGCGGTGCGAGTGACACCGGCGTACGCCGGCACCCGGGTGGCGATGGCGTCGGTGACGTCGTCGACCGAGCCGAAGCCCAGGTCGTGACCCAGTGCGAGCCCGAGCTCGGTGGCGATCATCCAGTCGGGCCGCGACGTGCCGGTGGCGGTGACCTTCGCGACGACGCCGCTGACGCGCCCCTCGAGGTTGGTGGTGGTGCCGTCCTTCTCGCCGTAGGCGGCCGCAGCGAGCACCACGTCGGCCTGCTCGGACGACGCCGTGAGGAACGTGTCGACCGCCACGATGCGCCGAGCACCGGCCAGCGCTCGGCGGGCGAGATCGGTGTCGGGGCAGTCGGCCATCGGGTCGCTGCCCACGAGCACGAGCAGCTCGAGGCGACCCTCGGCGGCGGCACGGAGCACGTCGAGCCCGCCCCCCGCTCCCTCGCTCGGCGCCATGCCCAGCTGCAGCGCGCCCACGACGTTGCCGCGGCGCAGCGCGGGCAGCACCGACCACGACGCACCGGCGCCCGTGAGACCGTCGAGCAGCGAGGCGAGCGTGGCCGTGGCGACCTCCTGGGACTCCGCGAGGTTGCCGCGCCCGGCGACGACCACCACCGGTCCGCGAGCCAGCTGGTCGCGCACCTCGGGGTCGGCCAGCGCGGCCGACACCGCCTGCGCGCCGAGGCCCGGCTCGTACGGGAACCGCTTCCAGGCGTACCGCGACAGGCCCGTGCCCACCGACGACAGCTCGACGATGCGGCTGCGGCGCTTCTCGGCGGCGTCGCGGAGCCGCAGGTACAGCACCGGCAGCTCCTCTTTGAGATCGGGGCCGAGCAGCACGATCGTCGGTGCGTTCGCAGCGTCGGTGATCGTGGCGCGGGGCAGGCCGAGGACCTCGGTGGGCAGCCCGTCGCCGACCTGGGCGTCGCGCAGCGTGACGCCCAGCGCGTCGGCGAGCGCCGCCCAGGCGAACGCGTCTTCGTTGGTGCCGCGCGCCCCGCCGAGGATGCCGATCGACCGCGGTCCACCCGACTCGAGCGCCTCGGTGACGAGCCGGGCCGCAGCGCCGAGGGCGCCGGTCCACGACGTGGGCTCGAGGCCCGACTCACCGCGAACGAGCGGCGTGGTCAGGCGGTCGTCGGACCCGATGGATTCGAAGTTGAAGCGACCGCGGTCGCACAGCCAACCCCAGTTCACCGACTCGACGTCGAGACCCTGGTAGCGGACGAGCTCGTCGCGGGTCGACTGCACCACGGTGCGGCACCCGACCGAGCACGTGGTGCACGTGCTCGCCCGCTGGTCGAGGTCCCACGGCCGGGCCTTGAAGCGGTACGGCGAGGCCGTGAGCGCGCCGACCGGGCAGATCTGCACCGTGTTGCCGGAGAAGTACGACGAGAACGGCTCGTCCGGGAACGTCATCACCTGGGTGTCGTTGCCGCGGCTGATGAAGTGGATCAGCTTGTCGCCCGCCACCTCGTCGGCGAAGCGGGTGCACCGGTCGCACTGGATGCAGCGCTCGCGGTCGAGGAACACGAGGTCGCTGATGGGGATCGGCTTCTCCCAGTGGCGCTTCTGCTCGACGAAGCGGCTCTCGCCGGGTCCGTGGCTGAACGCCTGGTCCTGCAGGGGGCACTCGCCGCCCTTGTCGCACACCGGGCAGTCGAGCGGGTGGTTCACGAGCAGCAGCTCGAGCACGCCTTCTTGGGCCCGCTTGACCTGGGGGGTGTCGGTGCGCACGACTTGGCCCTCGGCAACCGGGGTCATGCACGACACCACCATCATCGGGCCCCGCGGTCCGTCGACTTCGACGAAGCACTGCCGGCACATCCCGACCGGGGTCATGCGCGGGTGGTAGCAGAAGTGGGGGACGTACGAGCCGGCAGCGATGGCCGCGTCGATCACCATCGACCCGGGCTGGGCCTCGAACGGCCGGCCGTCGACGGTGACCGTGAGCGTGCGCTTCGGCTCCGGCTCGGGCTCGGTGGCTGCGTCGACGTCGGTGCCGTCGGTGTCGTCGATGGTCTCGTCAGACATGGGCGCCCGCTCCGTGGATGGCGTGCCGCTCGACGCCGTCGATCGGGCGACCGTGCTGCACGTAGTGCTCGAACTCGTGCTGGAACCTGCGCACCGCCGACGCGATCGGGCTGACGGCCGAGGGGCCGAGCGGGCAGATCGTGGTCTGGCGCGGGGGCCAGGCGAGGCCGGGGCTGATCGACTCGCACACGTCGAGCAGCGTGGCCAGGTCGTCGGCCCGACCGTGCCCGTCGAGCATGCGCTTCAGGATCCGCTCGAGCCACGTGGTGCCCTCACGGCAGGGCGTGCACTTGCCGCAGCTCTCGCGGGCGAAGAACCGCACCACCCGCCAGCACGCCGCCACCATGTCGGTGCGGTCGTCCATCACGACGATCGCACCCGAGCCGAGCATCGAGCCGGCTTGGTCGACGGTGGGCTTGTCGAGGGGGAGATCGAGGTGCTCGTCGAAGAACCACATCGCGCTCGCGCCGCCGGGGATGAACGCCTTCACCGACCGACCGTGGCGCACGCCGCCGCAGTACTCGGGGGCCTCGAAGAGCATCCGGAAGGTGGTGATGCCGTTGGGCACCTCGAACACACCGGGCCGGTTCACGTGACCCGACACCGCGAACATCCGCATGCCCGTCGACGTGGGCGCACCCAGGTCGTGGAACGCCTGGCCCGACTCGTTGATGATCCAGGGCACGTTCGACAGCGTCTCGACGTTGTTGACGATCGTGGGCTGCATGTAGAGGCCCTTGGCCGCCGGGAAGAACGGCGGCTTCAGACGGGGCATGCCGCGCTCGCCCTCGAGGCTCTCGATGAGCGCCGTCTCCTCACCCACGATGTAGGCGCCGGCACCCCACGTGAGCGTGACGTCGACCGAGAAGTCGGTCCCGAGGATGTTGCGGCCGACGAGGCCGTTCGCGTACGCGTCGTTCAGGGCCTGGGCGAGGCGCTCCTGTGCGAGCGCCATCTCGCCGCGCACGTAGAGGAACGCCTGCGCGGCACCGATGGCGTACGCCGCGATCACGACGCCCTCGATCAGCTGGTGGGGGTCGAGCTCCATCAGCATGCGGTCCTTGTAGGTGCCCGGCTCCGACTCGTCGCCGTTGATCACCAGGTACCGCGGGAACACGTCCGGCGGGAGGAACCCCCACTTCGTGCCGGCAGGGAAGCCGGCGCCGCCACGACCCTGCATCTCGGAGGTGCGCACCTCGTCGTGCACCTGCTGGGGCGTCATCGAGGTGAGGGCCTTGCGGAGGGCCGTGTATCCGCCGGTGCGCACGTAGCCGTCGTACGTGAAGCCGTCGGCGACGTCGAAGCGGGCGGTGATGAGCCGGGGGCCCGTGGGCACCAGGCCCGGCACGGTGTAGCTCGTGGGCGTGGGGGTGTCGGTCATCGTGCGTCGACCTCGGCTTGGGCCGTGCGGCCCGTGTCGGCCCAGTTCTGGGGGGTGCGCTGGCGCACGCGGGCGAGCGTGCCGTGGGGAGGGATCTCGTCGGCGAGCCCGCCCGCTCGCAGGTCGGCGATCAGCAGGTCGAACTCGGCGTGGGTCACCCGGTACCGGTAGCGGTAGTTCACCTGCAGCGCGGGCGCCTCGGTGCACGCGGCGATGCACTCGACGTCCTCGATCGTGAACATGCCGTCGTCGGTGGTGCTGCCCGCCTTGATGCCCAGGTGGTGCTCGGCGTGCTCGAGCAGCTCCCAGGCGCCGAGGAGCTGGCACGAGATGTTGGTGCACACGTTGATGCAGTACCGGCCGACCGGCTCGAACTTGAACATCTCGTAGAACGTCGCGGTGCCGTACACCTCCGCCGGGGTGATCCCGAGCAGCTCGGCGATGTGGCGCATCGCGTCCTCGCTCACGTAGCCGTCCTGCTCCTGGGCGAGGTGCAGGATCGGGATGAGCGCCGACTTGGGTCGCGGGTAGCGGCCGATGATCTCCTTGGCGATGGTGACGTTGGCGTCGGTCAGGCGGGGCATCGGGATCCTCGGGTGGCGCTCACCGATCGACTTCGCCGAGGACGGGGTCGACCGAGGAGATGACGGCGACGGCGTCGGCCACGAGGCCGCCGCGCATCATGTGGGGCAGGCACTGGATGTTGACGAACGATGGTGCGCGCACGTGCATGCGGTACGGGGTGGACGAGCCGTCGCTCGCGATGTAGCACCCGATCTCGCCGCGTGGGCTCTCGATCGCCACGTAGACCTCGCCCTCGGGCACCTTGAAGCCCTCGGTGAAGATCTTGAAGTGGTGGATCAGCGCCTCCATCGACTCGTCGATGCGGGCC
>JALOLG010000292.1 GCA_025456105.1 Ilumatobacteraceae bacterium
ACGTCGAGTGGCACCCCATCGGTCGCCGGGCCTGAGCCCGCGCACCCCTGCGCCATGATGGGGGCGTGAGCCCGCCCACGGTCCGCATCACCGCCAGGTCGTCGAGGATCGTCGTCGACGCGAGCGCCGACGAGCTCGCCGTCGAGGGTGCCACGGTGACCACGCTCGACGACGGGTCGGTCGACGTCGTGTCCACGGGGGGTGCCGTGCGCGTGGCGTGCCCGCCCGGCACGCCGCTCGTCATCAGCACGGCGAGCGGCTCGGTCGAGGTGCGCGGCGCGGCCGGGCCCACGACGGTGATCGGCGCGAGCGGCCGGGTCGAGGTCGAGTCGGCCACCGCGCTCGACGTGCGCACGTCGTCCGGGCGGGTCGAGATCGGGCGGTGCGAGGGGGAGTGCCGCGTGGTCACGTCGTCGTCGCGGGTCGACGTCGGCGAGGCCGACTGCTGCGACGTGTCCACCCAGAGCGGCCGGGTCACCATCGGCACCGCCGCCACGGTGACGGCCCAGACCGTCAGCGGCCGGATCGAGGTGGGCACCACGGCCGACGGCACGGTGGCGGCCCGCACGGTGAGCGGGCGGGTGTCGGTGGCGGTGCCCAAGGGGAGCGACCCGTCGCTCGAGCTCCAGTCGCACAGCGGCCGGGTCGAGGTCCGCGAGCGATGAGCGCCGGTGTGTCGGGCGCCGTCGTGTTCAGCGACATCGTCGGGTTCACCGAGCTCACCGACCTGCACGGCGACGACGTCGCGCTCGAGCTCGTCGACGCCCACGCCCGCACCGTGGCCGGGCTGCTCCCCGAGTGCGCCCGGGTGGTCAAAGAGCTCGGCGACGGGCTCCTGCTGTGGTTCGGCGACGCGGCCGACGCCATCCGCACCGGCATCGCGCTGCAGGAGCGCTGCGCCAGCGTGCACGGCGGCGATCTCCCGCTGTGGGTGCGGGTCGGCATCCACTGGGGGTGCCCTCGTCGTCGCGGCGACGATCTCATCGGCCACGACGTCAACCTCACCTCGCGCATCACCGCACTGGCCGGCCCCGGCGAGGTGCTGTGCTCCGAGGCGGTGGTCGCTGCCGCCGGTCAGCTCGACGGCGTCGAGCTGCGTCCGCTCGGCTCGGTGTTCGTGAAGGGCGTCGCCGAGCCCGTGCCGCTCGTGCGGGTGCAGCGCCGTTCGTCATGACGCCGCCGCATCGGCCAACATCGGGGTCGAGCACTCGACCGACCTGGGGGAACACGTGGCACAGCTCACCAAGACGATCGCGGAGCAGCGACCCGACGACGCGGCGCTCATCGACGCCGACGGCGAGCGCACCTGGCGTGAGCTCGACGACCGGGTGAACCGGCTCGTCAACGGTCTGCGGGCGCGCGGGCTCGCCACCGGCGACACGGTGGCGATCGTGGCGGGCAACCGTCGTGAGTGGTTCGAGCTCGCGATGGCCTGCGCGCACGGCGGCTGGACCTACGTGCCCGTCAACTGGCACTGGGTGGCCGACGAGCTCGCCTACGTGTTCGACGACGCCGAGGTGGTCGCGGTGTTCGCCGACGGCCGCTACGCCGCCGAGATCGCCGCCGCGCTCGCCGACGAGCGCGGCGCCGGCGTGCGGCTGGTGGTCGACCTCGACGGCGCCACCGAGCTGGTGGGCGACGCCCGCACGGTGGCGTACGAGGCGGTCGTCGCCGAGGGCGATCCCGCCGAGCCCGAGGAGCAGCGCCTCGGTGGCCCGATGTTCTACACCTCGGGCACCACCGGGCGGCCCAAGGGGGTGCGGGGCTCGCTGTCGGGCAACACCGAGCTCACCCCCGACATCATGCAGCTGGTGGCGGGCGGCTTCGCCCAGTGGCTGCCGATCCCCGGGCGCACGCTGCTGTGCGGTCCCGTGTACCACTCGGCGCAGTGGGCGTTCTCGTTCCTGCCGATGATCGGCGGCTCGTCGGTCGTGATGCAGCACAAGTACGACTCGGCCGGGGTGCTCGACCTCATCGATCGCTACGGGGTCACCAACGTGCACCTCGTGCCCACGCAGATGAAGCGCCTCGTCGACCTGCCCGACGACGTGAAGCGCGGCTACGACGGCACCTCGCTGCAGGTCGTGTGGCACGGCGCCGCGCCGTGCCCGCCGAAGGTGAAGCAGGCGCTGATCGAGTGGTGGGGCCCCAAGATCACCGAGTACTACGGCTCCACCGAGGGCTCGATCATCTCGGTGATCTCCTCGGAGGAGTGGCTCGCGAAGGGTGGCTCGGTGGGCAAGCCCGTCACCACGGTCGAGGTGATCGTCGTCGACGAGGCGGGCAACCGTCTCGGTATCGGCCAGGAGGGCACGCTCTACTTCCGCAACCTCATGGGGATGGGCTTCACGTACCACAAGGACGAGGCCAAGACCGCGGCCGCCCACCTGGAGCCGGGCGTGTTCACCACCGGCGACGTCGGCTACCTCGACGACGACGGCTACCTGTGGCTCAGCGACCGGCGCATCGACATGATCATCTCCGGCGGCGTCAACATCTACCCCGCCGAGATCGAGGGCGTGCTCGCCGTGCACCCGGCGGTCGCCGACGTGGCCGTCATCGGCGTGCCCGACGACGAGTTCGGCGAGCAGGTGAAGGCGGTCGTGCAGGTGGCCGAGGGCGTCGAGCCGTCCGACGAGCTGTCGGCCGAGCTGATCGCGTACTGCCGCGAGCACCTCGCCGGGTACAAGGCACCGAAGACCGTCGACTACGTCGCCGAGATCCCTCGCACGGGTACCGGCAAGATCCAGAAGAAGCCGCTGCGCGACCCGTACTGGGCCGGACGAGACCGGAGGATCTGATGCTCGACTACGCACGCTGCTACCACCAGGGGATCCGCGTCCCGAACCTCGAGCAGGCCATGGCCGAGCTCGGGCCGGGCCTGGCGATCACCTGGTGCGAGCCCCAAGAGCGCGAGCAGGCGGTGTGGCTGCCCGACCAGGGGCACACCTCGATCCCGCTCAGGTTCACCTACTCGGCCGAGGGTCCGCAGCACGTCGAGCTGCTCGAGGGCGCGCCCGGTTCGATCTGGGACGGCCGCGAGTCGCCCGGGCTGCACCACGTCGGCATCTGGAGCGACGACGTGGGCGGCGAGACCCAGGCGCTCGTCGACGCCGGCTGGACGCTGCGGATCGCGCAGCAGGCACCCGAGGACGGCTACGGCGTCTTCACCTACGTGCAGCCACCCGGCAGCCAGATGCTCGTCGAGCTCGTGTGGAGCGCCGTGAAGCCGATGTTCGACCGCTGGTTCGCAGGCGGTCCGCTCGGATGAGCACGTTCGGCGCCACCAGCACCACCGACGACGTCCTCCAGGGGATCGACCTCACCGGCCGCCGCTTCCTCGTGACCGGCGCATCCGGCGGGCTGGGGCTCGAGACCTCGCGTGCGCTCGCGTCGAACGGCGCGTCCGTGGTGATGGCCGCCCGCGACGACGCCAAGAACGCCGGCGCCATGGAGTCGATCCGTGCTGCGCACCCGGGTGCCCTCGTCGAGCCGCTCACGCT
>JALOLG010000020.1 GCA_025456105.1 Ilumatobacteraceae bacterium
GAGTAGATGATGATGTCGCCCTCCTGGGCCGTGCCGGCGAGGATCTGCGGGAAGATCTCCCGCACGTAGTCGCCGCCGTCGAAGCGCACGGCGATGTCCCAGCTGAGCTCGCCCTCACGGGTGCACACGTCGGACGCTCCGGCGCTGAGCACGATCTGGCCGCCCGCGTTCGCGAGCTGCACGACCGGCTCGTGGGCGCCACCCAGGTACGGGTAGATCGCGTCGGCACCCTCGGCGACCGCGTTCTCGTAGGCCGCGCTCGCGTTCTGGACGTTGTCGAAGTCGAACGGGAAGTCGCCCGACGGCACGTACGTGAACTGCAGGTTCTCGTCGACCGCCTTCAAGCCGAGCTCGAACGCGAGGCGGTGCTGGATCTCGAAGCCGAGGTCGCAGCAGCCGATCATGGTGACCGCGTCACCGCCCGTGTCGCGCAGCAGGATGCCGGTGGCCACGCCGCCCGTGTAGGCGATGCCGGCCCCGTTGTCCTGGCTCTGCAGGTAGAACTCGCTCTCCGGGAAGCCGGCGCCGCAGTTGCAGTACCAGAAGATGTCGCTGTACTGCTCGGCCAGGTCGGGCATCGGCTCGGCGATCTCGCTCGCTCCGACGATGATGATGTCGACGGGCTGCTGGGCCAGGTTGGCCAGCTCGGTGGCGGCATCGGCCGACTGGATGTTGTCGACCACGATGACCTCGCCCCAGCCGTTCGCCGCGGAGAACTCCTCGGCGGCATCGACGACGGCCTGGTAGTACGCCCCGTCGTCGCGCGGGCCGGCGGCGGCGATGCCGACGCGGACCTCACCGTCGCCGTTGGCGTCGAGGTCGACCGGTTCGCCCCCGCCGGCGTCGGTGGTCATCGGCTCGGTGGTCATCGGCTCGGTGCCGGCCGGTGCCTCCGTGGCCGCAGGTGCCTCGGTGCTCGCCGATCCCTCGTCCTCGTCGTCGTCGCCGCAGGCCGCGGCGACGAGCGAGAAGGCCACCGTGGCCACCAGGGCCCGGCGTGCCCAGGACCGCCGCGGGACCGTGCCCGCTGTGGTGTTCGTTCGCTGCATTCCCGATTGTCCTCCCTCGTCGGTGGCCTGATGGTCAGACCATGCGGCGACTGTAGTCGCCTCGGATGAACGGCATGTTTCCACCGCGCTGCGACCCGTGGTCGTCGGGCCCTGCGAAGCGCTTTTCGTGATTGGGGGGTGTCCCATGGACACCCCCCAATCACGAAAGCGTCAGGCAGGGGGCCAGTGGCGGCGGTAGCGCTGCACCAGCCACCGGTTGAACTGGACGTGGCTCTCCTCCTGCCACGAGTACCGGCCCCGGGGGGCGAAGCGCGAGCGCAGGCCGCGCTGCACCTTGGCGGTGGCGTCCTGGTCCTGCTCGACGAACACCTGCACGCCCACGTCGGAGAGCTTCAGCTTGTGCTCGAAGAGCGGGTCGTCGAGCGCCGACGGGTGGAACAGGTAGCCGATCTCGACGTCGATCGTCTCGGGTCCGGTGGGCCGCACGAGGAAGAAGAAGCACTGGTCGGCCGCGGTGCCGAAGCACAGCGTGGGCGGCACGAGCGCGAACGTCGAGCGGGTGCGCTCCTCCTCGGTGAGGTCGGGGAACACCGGCATGATCGTGTGGTGGGTGGCGTTGAAGCCGCCGTCGATGTGCGTGTAGCCGGCCGTCCGGAAGATGACGTTGCTGTCGTCGTCCCACGGCTCGGGGAACGCGCTCATGCTGCTCGGGCAGAAGTCCTGCACGTACTGGTGCAACCGGTTGGCGTGGTAGCCGTCGTTGAAGTTCTCGAACATCACCTTCCAGTTCCACGGCATGTCGTGGAGCGTGAAGGTGCCCGGGCACACCGTGTCGGCGAGGTGGTAGTTGCCGAGGTACGGCTCGTAGCGGCGCAGCGTGGGGGCGAGCGGTGCCGCGTCGGGATCGAAGTTCACGAACACGAACCCCTGCCACAGCTCGACCTGCAGGCGCGGCAGGCCCCACGCGGACTTGTCGAACTCCTCCGTGCGCTCCATCGCCGGCGCGCCGAGCAGGCGACCGTCGAGGCCGTAGATCCAGTGGTGGTACGGGCACTTGAACGTGCCCGTGTTGCCCGCGCCGTCGCACACCTGCATCGCACGGTGCTGGCAGACGGCCGACATCGCGTTGATGCCGCCCTCCTTGTCGCGCACCACGATCACGGGCTCGTCGCACAAGGTGACGGTGAACCAGTCGCCCGGCTCGGGGATCCGGTCCGCCCGCCCCACGCACAGCCACTCGTGGGCGAACAGCGCCTCGCGCTCGAACGCGAGCACCTCCGGCGACGTGTACAGCACGGGCGGGAGCGTCGCCGCCGTCGACACGTCGCCGACGGAGTCGTCGAGGCTCTGCAGCAGCGACGGTTCGAGCACGGTCATGAGAGTCCCTCCTCGTTGATCGCACCGGCGGCGCCGTAGCCGCCGCCGCCGGGCAGGTCGAGCCGCACCACGTCGGCCGGCTGGAGCGTGATGCGGGCCTGGGTGGTGACGGGCTCGCCGTTCACGCTGAAGCGGCCCGCGGCACCCGGCTCCCCGCCGAACACGCCCTGGGGCGGCTCGGCCAGGCGGCTCGTGACGGCGTTGAGCTGCCACGGTCGGGTGGTGTCGACGGCGAACTCGATCGTCTGGCCGAGACCCCCCGTCTGGCGCCCGGAACCGCCCGAGCCCGGTCGCAGCGCCTTGCGCGTGAACCGGATCGGTGCCGACGCCTCGACCACCTCGATCGGCACGGCGGCCACGCCCGTGGGGTACGAGCACGCGTCGAGCCCGGGCTTGGTGGCACGCGCACCCACACCGCCGGCGTAGGTGAACATCGCGGTGATGAACGGGCTGCCGTCGTCGTGGTTGCCGCTCACCTGCATCGTCCACACCGCACCCGAGCCCTCGGCCATCGCCTGATCGGGCTGCACCTGGGCGAGCGCCTTGAGCAGCGCGTTGGGCAGGAACATCCCCACCACGTGACGGGCCGTGCCCGGCTGCGGCGGCACCGCGTTCACGATCGATCCCTCCGGCGCCACCATCTCGATCGGGGCGAGGCTGCCGTGGTTGTTCGGGATGTCGGGGCTGAGCACCGAGCGCACCGTGAACGTCGTGTAGGCGTGCGTGTAGTTGCGCACCACGTTGATGCCCCACGGGCTCGCGGGCGACGAGCCCGTGTAGTCGACCGTGATCGTGCCGGCGTCGCTGTCGACGGTGAGCGCGCACACGATGTCGATGCGGCTGCCGTCGGCGAGGTCGAGCACGGCGCTCGACCGGTACGTGCCGGCGGGCAGCGACCTGATGACCGATCGGGTGGCCGCCTCGGAGCGGGTGATGATCTCGTCGGCGAGGTCCTCGATGTCGTCGAGGCCGTGGCGGTCGCAGAGGGCGAGCAGGCGCTGGGCACCGATCTCACCGGACGCCATCTGGGCGTGCAGGTCGCCGGCCATGTGGTCGGGCTGGCGCACGTTGGAGAGGATGAAGCTCCACACGTCGTCGTTGCGCTCGCCCCGCTTCATCAGCTTGACGATCGGGATCCAGAGCCCCTCCTCGAACACGTCGCGGCCACCCGCGCCGATGCCGTAGCCACCGACGTCGGTGTGGTGGATCGTCGAGCCGAACAGCGCGATCAGCCGACCGGCGCGCCACACGGGCACGAGCACCGTCACGTCGAGCAGCTGGCCGGCCGTCTTGTACGGGTCGTTGGTGATGAGGACGTCGCCGGGCTCGAGGGTGTCGACCGGGTGCACCTCGAGGATGTTGGCCACCGCCATCGCGAGGCTGTTGATGTGGCCGGGTGTGCCGGTGACCGCCTGGGCCACCATGCGACCGCGGCGGTCGAACACCGCGTTGGCGAGGTCGCCCGCTTCACGGACGATCGGGCTGAAGGCCGAGCGCTGCAGCGCCCGGGCCTGCTCGTTGACCGTGGCGATCAGGCTCTGCCAGCAGATCTCCAGCTCGATCGGATCGAACTCGCGGCTCATGCCGCACCTCCCGTTGTCGAGGTCGTGTCGGGGGTGGCTCGTCGTGCGATCACCGAGCCGTCGTCGGCCACCTCGACCGTCCACCCGGGTCGCACCACGCACGTGGTCTCGCGCTCCTCGATCACCGCCGGTCCGTCGAAGCGGTCGCCCGCCACGAGATCGGCGCGGCGGTACACGGGCGTGTCGTGCACCGTGCCCGAACGGTCGAACACCACCGCGCGGTGCGCCAGCGGTGCAGCGCCACCGGCACCGCGCACCGGGTCGGGCGCGACGGGTGCCGCATCGGCGATCGCCGAGAGCCGCCAGGTGACGAGCTCGATGGGCACGTCGGGGATGGTGAGGCCGTAGATGCGGCGGTACTCCGCCTCGAACGCAGCCAGCACGTCGGCGTCGGACGCGGGCCACGAGTCGCCCTCGCCGATCCACACCGTCACCTCGTTGCCTTGCCCGGCGTACCGGGCGTCGATGCCGTAGCGGAACCGCACCGCCGACTCGGCGGCACCGGCCGCGGCGAGCACCCGCCGGCCCTCGGTGCGCAGGTCGTCGAGCAGCGCGTCGCGCTCGGCGACGTCGATCGAGTCGAGCCGTCGGGGCATCGAGCGCGCCAGGTCGATGCGCACCGGCGACACCAGGGTGCCGAAGGCCGACAGCACCGACGCGTTCACCGGGAACACGACCGTGCCGGAGTCGAGCAGCTCGGCCACACCGCACGCGTGCACCGGTCCGGCACCGCCGAACGCGAGGAGGGGGACGCCGCGCAGGTCGACGCCCTGCTCCACGCCGTGCATCCGAGCGGCGGCCGCCATGTTCTGGTTGACGATCTCGTGGATCCCGGCCGCCGTGCCCACGGCATCGAGCCCGAGCGCGTCGCCCACCGCGGCGCACGCCTGCCGGGCGGCGTCGGCGTCGAGCGGCATGTCGCCGCCCAGGAACGCCGCCGGGTCGAGGATGCCGAGCACCACGTCGGCGTCGGTGACCGCGGGCTCCGTGCCGCCGCGGCCGTAGCTGGCCGGGCCGGGTTCGGCGCCGGCCGACTCGGGGCCCACCTTCAGCAACCCGAACCGGTCGGTGCGGGCGAGCGACCCGCCACCCGCACCGATCTCGACCAGGTCGACCGACGGCACCGAGACGGGGAAGCCCGACCCCTTCTTGAAGCGGTAGACGCGGGCCACCTCGAAGGTGTTCGTGAGCTCGGGCCGGCCGTGCTCGATGAGGCACGCCTTGGCGGTGGTGCCGCCCATGTCGAAGCACAGCAGGCGGTCGAGGCCGTGCCGCTCGGCGAACCACGTGCCGGCGAGCGCACCCGCGGCGGGCCCCGACTCGACGAGCCGGATGGGCACTCGGGCCGCGTCGTCGGCCGACACCACCCCGCCGTTCGACAGCATCATCAGCACCGAGCCCACGAAGCCCTCGCCCGACAGCCACTTCTGCAGCTCGTCGAGGTACGGGCCGATCACCGGCATCGTGCTCGCGTTGCACGCGGTGGTCACCATGCGCGGGTACTCGCGGATCTGCGGCGACACCTCGGCCGAGATGCACACCGGCACACCCAGCTCGCGGCGCAGGTGCTCGGCGACGGCGCGCTCGTTGGCGGCGTTCACGTAGGAGTTGAGGAAGCACACCCCCACCGCCTCCACCTTGGCGGCGCGCAGCTGCTCGGTGACCGCGGCGAGGCCGGCCGGATCGGGCGGCGCCACGACGGCACCCGTGGCGGCCGTGCGCTCGGCCAGCTCGAACGTGAGCTCGCGCGGGATCGGCGGCGGCGGGAACTCGATCTGGAGGTCGTACATGTCGTAGCGGTGCTCGTCGCGGATCAGCAGCGTGTCGCCGAACCCGTCGGTGGTCACCAGCCCGGCCCGCCCGGTCTTGCCCTCGATGAGCGCGTTCGTGATGAGGGTCGTGGCGTGCACGATCGGGGCGGTGATCTCGGCGGGGCGCACCCCGGCGCGCGCCAGGAGCTGCTCCACGCCGCGGCGCACGCCCTCGAGCGGGGCCGACGGCGTCGTGAGCGTCTTGTCGACCACCACCGTGCCGGTGGCCGCGTCGAGCAGGACGACGTCGGTGAACGTGCCGCCGATGTCGACGGCGAGGCGCCAGTCGCTCACGCGTCACCCCCGCCGACCGCGTCGTCGAGCCGCGTGACCGCGGCGCCAGCAGTGGGCCCGGTGTCGGTGCGCGGCGGGCTGAACACGTCGAGGATCCAGCACTCGCCGTACTCCTCGTCGCCGAGGAACACCGAGTCGCCGTGCCACACCGACCGGGGGGCGAGGTACAGGTCGCCCGGGCCGAGCACGACCCGCCGCTCGTCGTCGGGCTCGCCGATGCGGAAGTCGAGACCGCCCCGCACGATGATGCCGAGCTGCTCGTGCTCGTCGTGCTTGTGCAGGTAGCTCCCGGTGGCTCCCCCGGCGATGCGCCAGAACCACAGCTGCAGGGACTCCCCGGTGATGATGCGCCGGCGGAAGCCCGGCCGGTCGGTCTCCTCGAACAGCGACTCCTCGAAGAAGTGGCAGTGCTGGTGCTCGAGGCTGCGCGCGATCGGGTTGGCCATCCCGACGCCGGCGCCCAGGT
Organism: Ilumatobacteraceae bacterium; assembly: GCA_025456105.1. Taxonomy (GTDB): domain Bacteria; phylum Actinomycetota; class Acidimicrobiia; order Acidimicrobiales; family Ilumatobacteraceae. The sequence goes on from JALOLG010000020.1 coordinate 6,542, forward strand.
CGGCGCTCACGCCGCACCCCCTGCGGCGGGCTCGACGGCGTGCGTGGTCGACCAGCGGTCGGCACCGAAGCGCGCCGTGTCGGCGGCGAGGTCGAGCGGGCGGATGATCGCCTCGTGCTCCTCGGCGCCCCACTCGCTGGCGGGCACCAGCCACATCACCTCGAACTCGAGGCCGTCGGGGTCCTTCGCGTAGATGCTCTTGTTCGCACCGTGGTCGGAGGCGCCGACGATCGCACCGGCGTCGCGGAGCCGGGCGCCGATCGCGTCCAGGTCGGCGAGCGTGGGCACCTCCCACGCGAGGTGGTACATGCCCACCGTCGCCCGCCCCGCGGTGGAGTCGCCCGCCGCGGCGCCGATGGTGAAGAAGGCGATGTCGTGGTGGTTCACCGACGCCGGCGCCCGCATGAACACGAACGCGCCCTGCGGGTGCTCGATGACGGTCTCGAAGCCGAGGACCTCGGTGTAGAAGCGCTGCTGGCGACGGGCGTCGCGCACGTACAGCACGGCATGGTTCATCCCGGTGATCACGGTGCCTCCCGGTGGATGCTCGACGCTGACGATCCGACGCCAGACGATCGGGTTGACGGTCTGATGGTCAGACCATAGTCGGCGTCGGCGACGGCTGCCACCGAGGCTCAGCCCACCCGGTCGATGAGGCCCTTCTCCACCGACGCCAGGTGCCGGTTGCCAGCGGCGACGGCCCGATCGGCGTCGCCCACTGCGATGGCCCCGGCGATGGCCTTGTGGTGGCGGATCGACTCGTCGACCAGCTTCGACACCTCGGCCGGGCTCCCGGGACCGGTGAGCAGCTCCTCGATGTCGTTCGACCGGAACAGGCGGGCGAGCACCTTGCCGTACAGCTCGAACAGCAGCGGGTTGCCACACGCCCGTGCGATCGCGGCGTGGAACGATCGGTCGAGCTCGCGGAACTCCGCCACCGGCATGCCCGACCGGAACTGCGACGCCATCGCGGCGATCTCGGCCCGGTCGGCCTCGGTGGCGCGCTCGGCAGCGAGCTCGATGATCGGCAGCTCGAGGGCGCGGCGGGTCTCGAACAGCTGGCGGATGAACTCACGACGCTCGTCGACCTGATCGACGCTCACGTCGGGCAGGCGCTCGGCGACGAACGACCGGTTGCCCCGGCGCTCGATCACCCCGAGCGACAGCAGGCCCTGCATCGCCTCGCGCACCGACGTGCGGGCCACCTGGAACTGCTCCGACAGCACGCGCTCGCTGGGCACCCGCGCACCCGGCTCGAGCTCGCCGCTCGTGATCCGCTCGAGCAGGCGGTCGCGGATCTGGGCGCTCAGGGTCTCCCGGGTGACCGGTTCGAACTCGACCGTCGCGGTGGCACCGTTGGGGGACGACACTGGCGGCGAGGTTACCCCCGGCGTCGCGCACCCGTGGTCATTCGACCTGATGGTCAGACCATCAGTCCGTTGGTCGCGGGTTTGCTACGGTCGGCCCCATGACGTACCCCAATACGCTCATCTTCGTCGACTTCCCGTCCACCGACCCGGAGGCATCGGGCCGGTTCTACGAGGCGGTGTTCGGCTGGGAGGTCGAGCCCCGTCCCGCCGGCGTGTTCCACCGCATCGTCCCCGGCGACAACTTCCTCGTCGACGGCGAGCCCGGTCCCACCGGCAACCTCCACATGGGGATCTTCAACGTCGCCAACGCTCGCCCGCACCCCGATCCCGAGGGCGTGGGCCCGCGCCAGGTCGCGAGCGGTGGGTACGCCACCCGCACGTGGATCCTCGTGAGCGACGACGACTCGATCGACGCCATCCTCGGCCGCGCGCTCGAGCACGGCGCCACCCTGCTGTGGCGCGATCACTACTGGGCCGAGTTCAACGGGTTCAACGCCGCCTTCCTCGACCCCTGGGGCAACACGTTCGTGCTCTGGGAGAAGGGCGGCGACTCGCCGAGCATCCCGGAGGGGTTCACCGATGAGTGAGGCACTGCACGAGCTGCGACCCACCGCACCGCGGTGGACGCACATCGCCCTGCGCGTCAGCGACATCGAGGCGTCGATCGCCTGGTACACCGAGCACACGCCGCTGCGCCTGCTCGACAAGCGGGCCGACGAGTTCGGCTACGGCGCCTGGCTGGGTCACCCGGAGGCCACTGACACGCCGTTCATCCTCGTGATCGCGCAGTTCTTCCCGGCCACCGACCCGTTCGCCGGCGCACCGAAGGAGGTGCTCGCACCGTTCGCGCACCTCGGCATGGAGCTGCCCACCCGCGAAGCGGTCGACGCTGCGGCCGCGAAGGCCGAGGCGGCCGGGTGCCTGGCGATGCCGCCGCGCGAGATGCCCGACCCGATCGGGTACATCTGCATGGTCGCCGACCCCGACGGCAACATGATCGAGTTCTCGTACGACCAGGGTGTGTACGAGACGGCGCGCGAGCGCTGGGGCACCGCGACCCCGGCATGACCGCGCCCGCCGACGTCGTCCGCTCGTACCTCGCGTCGTTCGCCTCCGGCGACCCCGACGCGGTCGCGGCGCACGTCACCGACGGGTTCGTCAACGACCACACGGCCGCGCTCGGCTCCGGCTGCGAGGGCCGCGACGAGTACCGCCGCCGGCTGCCCGGGTTCCTCGGCACGTTCGACGGGCTCCGCTACGACGACGTCGAGGTGATCGCCGACGGCGACCGCGTGGCTGCCACCTACCGGATGCGGGCCACCCACGAGGGGCACCCGGTCGACATCCGCGGCGTCATGGTGTTCGACGTGGTCGACGGGCTCATCGCCCGCCGCACCGACTACTGGGACTCGCTGGTCTTCCTCCGCCAAGTCGGCCAGGCCTGACCCGCTCCCCCGAACCGTTCGGGCTGCAGCTGCCATCACATGTGATGGCAGCTGCAGCCCAGAGCATCGGAGATGGGTGGTCAGCCGGAGCGGACGGCGGCGAGCACGTCGGCGGAGAGCTCGAGGGTCTCGCGGAGGCCCGCGTACATCGACTCGCGGCGGGGCGCGGCGAGGTTCATGCTCGCTCCGTCGAAGCCGAGCGCGAGCACCTCACGGGTGAGCTCGACGCACTCGCTCGGAGTGCCGGAGATCGCGAACCGCCGCACGACGTCGTCGTCGATCAGGCGCCCGATCGCCGGGTCGTCGACGCGGTCGTGGTCGAAGTACCACCCGCTCGATCGAGCGAGCGCCGCCTCCACCTCGGCGATCCAACGACCGTCGTCGCGCGCCACCAGGTCGGGCGGACGGATCAGCGCCACGTAGTGCGCGGCGTAGCGCTGCATGCTGCGACGAGCGAGGTCGCCATCGTGCGACACGCACAGCGTGAGGCGCGGCGCGACCTCGATCTCACCCACGTCGCGCCCCACGCGCGCGGCGCCCTCCGCGAGCCAGCCGCGGTACTGGTCGGCGATGCGCTGATCGAGCGTGCGACCACCCACGAGCGCCACGTCGGCCACCTCACCGGCGAGCCGCATCACCTGCGGGCTGCGCGACCCGATCGAGATCGGCACCGGCGCCACCGGGCCCACCATGCGGGCGGCATCGACCGTGATCGTCTCGCCCGCCAGCGTGACGGTCTCCCCCCGCAGCAGCGCCCGGATCACGGTGATCGCCTCGCGCAGCGCTCGCACCGGACGCGGGTACGTCATCCCGAGCTGCTCCAGTCCGGCGCCGACGCCGATCCCCAGGAACATGCGGCCGTCGGAGGCGTCCTGCAGCGCGGCCATCGCTCCGGCGAGCACCACCGGGTGGCGCGAGTAGGGGTTCGTCACCATCGGACCGATCGCGATCCGCTCGGTCGCCTGCGCGACGAGCGCCATCAGCACGTAGCAGTCGGGCCAGAGCACGACGTCGGAGATGCCGAGGCGGTCGAAGCCCACCTCCTCGGCGAGTCGTGCGAGGTCGACCACCTCGCGCGTCGACATCCCCGGTGTGATCTCGGCCTCGAACGTCAGCGCCACGGGCAGCTCCTCGATGGATGGACGGATCCCCTAGTGTGCCCGACCGTCGACTCGCCGAGCGCTCTGGGCTGCAGCTGCCATCACATGTGATGGCAGCTGCAGCCCAAACCGATGGAGCGGGCGGGGCGGGGCGAGCGGGTCTCCGCCGGCTGCCCCCTCGGACACTCCCC
>JALOLG010000293.1 GCA_025456105.1 Ilumatobacteraceae bacterium
CATCGGCGGGGTCGACGATCCCGACGGTGCCGAGCAGTTCCGCCTCATCGCGGCGGGACGCCCAGCGCCGCTGGTCGACTCGTGCGGCGCGACCACGGTGGAGGCCGCGCCGTGCACGCTGGTCTTCGACGTGAGCGGTGCCGACGGCCGGTCGCGCCAGCTGCTCTACGACCGCGGCGACGAGTCGGCGCGGTGGGACCTGTCGGCGCCCTGAGCCGGCCCCGTCCGGCCCGGCCGACCGGGCGCTACGGTGGGCGACGATGAGTGAGCAGTACGACGTGGTGTTCATCGGCGGCGGCCCAGGTGGCTACTCGGGTGCCCTGTACGCGGCGTCGGCCGGCCTCAAGGTGGCGCTGGTCGAGATGGACGCGCTGGGTGGCACCTGCCTCAACCGGGGGTGCATCCCCGCGAAGGCCTTCCTCGAGACGGCCGCGGTGAAGCGCCACGTCGACCACGCGGGAACGTTCGGCATCGAGTCGTCGTCGCCCGCGGTGAACTTCGCCGTCACCCAGCAGCGCAAGCAGAAGATCGTCGCCGGCCTGGTGGGTGGCATCGCGGCGATGTGCAAGCACCGCAAGGTCGACGTGCTCAACGGCGTCGGCTCGCTCGGCCCGGGCCGCACCGTCACGGTGAAGATGGCCGACGGGTCGGAGGCGTCGCTGGTGGGCGATCACGTGGTGCTCGCCGCCGGCTCGGTCCCGCGCCTCATCCCGGGGTTCGAGCGCGGCGGACCGATCATGACCAGCGACGAGGTGCTCGACCTCGAGCACGTGCCGGCGCGCGTCGCCGTCATCGGCGGAGGCGCCATCGGCTGCGAGTTCGCCTCCACCTTCGCCGACCTCGGCGCCCAGGTGACGATCCTCGAGGGGCTGCCCAAGATCCTCCCCGGCCTCGACGCCGACGTCGCCAACGTGGTGGTGCGCAGCTTCAAGAAGAAGCAGATCGACATCCGCACGGGCGTGCAGGTCACCGGCCACACACCGAACGGGTCGGGCGGCACCACCGTGCACTTCGGCGAGGGCGAGCACCTCGAGGTCGATGCCGTGGTGGTGTCGGTCGGCCGGCGTCCCTACGCCGACCTGCTCGGTCTGCAGGGCACCGGTGTGGTCGTCGACCAGCGCGGGTTCGTGGAGGTCGACGAGATGTGCCGCACGGGCGAGCCGGGCGTGTACGCCATCGGCGACCTCGTCAACACCCCCCAGCTCGCCCACGTCGGCTACGCCGAGGCGGTGATGGTGGTGAAGCACCTGCTGGGCGAGGATCCGGCGCCGGTGATGTACGACCGCGTGCCGTGGGCGATCTACTGCCACCCCGAGGTGGCGTGGGCCGGTCCCGGCGAGGATGCCGCCCGCGAGGCCGGCCTCGACGTGGTGGTCGGCAAGCACCCGTTCAAGTTCAACAGCCGTGCCCAGATCCTCGGCGAGACCGAGGGCATGGTGAAGGTGATCGCCCGTCGCAACCCGGATGGGTCGGCGGGCCAGGTGCTCGGCGTCCACATGGTGGGACCGTGGGTCACCGAGCAGCTGGCGGGCGGCTACCTCGCCGTCAACTGGGAGGCCACCGTCGCCGAGGTGGCCGAGTTCATCCAGCCCCATCCGAGCCTGAGCGAGCTGTTCGGCGAGACGATGCTCTCGCTCACCGGTCGCGACTTCAACGGCTGACCCCCCTCGACCACTCCGAAAGGCAGACATGGCCGACGTCACCCTCCCGCAGCTCGGCGAGACCGTCACCGAGGGCACCATCACGCAGTGGTTCAAGCACGTCGGCGACACCGTCGCCGCCGACGAGCCGCTGTTCGAGGTGTCCACCGACAAGGTCGACACCGAGGTCCCGTCGCCGGTCTCGGGCACGGTGCTCGAGATCCGCGCTGCCGAGGGCGACACGGTCGCCGTCGGCACCGTGATCGCCGTCGTCGGCGACGGCGCCGCTCCGGCTGCGCCGGCCCCCGCCGCCGAGCCCCCGGCCGCCGCGCCCGAGCCACCGCCGGCCCCGACGCCGCCCCCGGCACCCGTGGCTGCTCCGGCACCCGAGCCGGTCGCCCCGGCTCCTGCACCTGCACCTGCACCGCAGCCCGCGCCGGAGCCGGTCGCTGCGAGCGAGCCGGTGGCGGGTGGCGACAACCGGCTCCTGTCGCCCGTGGTCCGGCGGCTCCTCACCGAGCACTCGATCGACCCCGCCACGGTGACCGGCACCGGTCCCGGTGGCCGCATCACCCGCGACGACGTGCTCGACCACATCGACCGCACCGGCTCGCAGCCGGCAGCGGCGGCCACCCCGACGCCGACCGCACCGCCGCCCGCCGCGGCAGCGGCGGCACCCGCTCCCGCGGCACCGGCGCCTGCCCCGACCGCACCACGTCCGGCTCCGCTCCCCGCGGTCGCTGCCGGCGAGCGCGACACCTCGATCAAGCTGTCGAAGATCCGCCAGCTCACCGGGAGCCACATGGTGGCGAGCAAGGCCACCAGCCCGCACGCGTGGAGCGTGGTCACGGTCGACTACGCGAACGTCGACGTCGCCCGCGGTGCCGTGAAGGACGAGTGGAAGGCCACCGAGGGCTTCAGCCTCACCTACCTGCCGTTCATCGCCCGCGCGCTCATCGACGCGCTCGCCGAGTTCCCGCACCTCAACGCCAGCGTCGGTGCCGACGAGCTGGTGGTGCACCGGTACATCGACCTCGGCATCGCCGTCGACCTCGACTACGAGGGCCTGCTCGCGCCCGTCGTGCGCTCGGCCGAGACCAAGCGGCTGCGTGCGATCGCCCGCGAGATCAGCGATCTCGCCAACCGGGCCCGCACCCGCAAGCTCAGCCCCGACGAGATCCAGGGCGGCACCTTCACCATCACCAACAACGGCTCCGCCGGGTCGGTGCTCACCATGCCGATCATCAACCAGCCCCAGGTGGCGATCGTGTCGACGGACGCGATCGTGCGGACGCCGGTGGCGGTCGAGCTGCCCGACGGCACCGAGGCGATCGTCGTGCACCCTGTGGGCCACCTGGCCATGAGCTGGGACCACCGGGCGTTCGACGGCGCGTACGCCGCCCGGTTCCTGGCGCTGGTGAAGGAGATCCTCGAGACCCGCGACTGGAGCTCCGAGCTCTGATGCCGGCGCCGCTGCGCGTCCGCTGGCTCGGCACCGTGCCGTACCGCGAGGCGCTGGCGGTGCAGCACGCGCTGGCCGAGCACGGCCGCGAGCAGCACCTGCTGCTGCTCGAGCACCCGCACGTGTTCACGTACGGACGGCGGGCCGACCTGGCCAGCAACCTGCGGTGCGAGCCGGCCGCGGTGGGCGCCGAGCTGGTGGCGGTCGACCGCGGCGGCGACATCACCTACCACGGGCCCGGGCAGCTGGTGGGCTATCCGATCGTCACCTTGCCGCACCGGTTCGGCGCGGCGTCGCACGTGCACGCGGTCGAGCAGGTGCTCATCGACGCGCTCGCCGATCTCGGTGTCGCCGGTTCGGGACGGATGGCCGACTT
>JALOLG010000294.1:0-4748 GCA_025456105.1 Ilumatobacteraceae bacterium
CGACATCACCCAGCTCGACGAAGCACTCGCCCGGCACGACGAGCTCACCGCCGGCTGACACCGATCGAGCGACGTCCAGGGCGCCCGCGTCGGCCAGGCTGTGGCGATGCTCACGATGCTGCGGACCAACCGGGACATCCGGTTGCTGTTCATCGCGCAGGTCGTGTCGTTCCTCGGCGACTGGTTCGCCTACGTCGCGTTCGTCGGGCTGGTGCAGGACGTCAGCGATCGCTCGGTGCTCGTGACGATGGTGCTCGTCGCCCAGTCCCTCCCGGCGTTCCTGGTCACACCCATCGCCGGCCCGGTCGCCGACCGGTACGACCGCAAGAAGGTGATCTCGGTCGTGTCCGCCGTGCAGGCGGTCGCCGCGATCGGGCTCCTCGTCGTCGACTCGGTGAGCACGCTCTGGATCGGCTTCGTCTGCCTGTGCGCGATCTCGGCCCTCGGCGCGTTCGTCGGTCCCGCCGCCCAGGCCGCGCTCCCCAACCTCGCCCGGTCCGACGACGAGCTCACCAAGGCCAGTGCGCTGTTCGGCGCGCTGTGGGGGGTGATGCTCGCCGTCGGCGCGGCGCTGGGCGGCGTCGTGGCAGGCGTCTTCGGCCGTGACGTGGCGTTCATCGTGAACGCGCTGTCGTTCGCCATCGCAGCGATCGCCGTGGTCATGGTCAAGCGCCCGATGCAGGCAGCGACCAGCGAGCACGTCCGACGCGATCGCATGCGGCCGATCGCCGACATGATCGAGGCGCTGTCGCACGCACGCCGCGACTCGGTGCTGCTCGCCCTGTTCGCCTCGAAGGCGACGTTCGCGATGGGGGCCGGCATCGTGGGCCTGCTGGCCGTGCTCGTCACCGAGGAGCTCGACGGCGGCGACACGGCGACCGGCTTGCTCATCGGCGTGCGCGGCGTGGGCGTGGCGATCGGGCCGATCATCGCGTTCCGGTTCGTCGGCGCCGCGCTCGGGCCCGTGCTCCGCGTGTGCGGCTGGGGCGGCGTGGTGTTCGGGGTGAGCTACCTGGCGCTCAGCGCGGCACCCGGCATCGCCGTCGCGATGGCGTTCGCGTTCATCGCCCACCTGGGCGGCGGCGCCCAGTGGACCCTGTCCACGTACGGGCTCCAGGTGCGCTCCCCCGACGCCGTGCGGGGCCGCATCCTCGCCGGCGACTTCGGGCTGGTGACCCTCGTGATCACCATCTCCAACGTGGCCGCCGGGCTGCTCGCCGACGCGATCGGCTCGCGGCCCACGATCGCGCTCTTCGCAGCCCTCACCATCGCAGCGGCAGCCGGCTACCTGGCGGCGACTTCGTCGATCAGGCGCCGCCTCGACGCGACGCCCGCTCCGGCCTGAGGCCCTCGCCGATCAGCTGGTGCGGCGCGAGCCGAGACCCGGCCCGCCGGTGCCGGCGAACTCGGGCGAGGGCTCGTGGCCCATGATGATGGCGCCGAGGTCCTGGTAGAGCGAGTGCGACACCCAGCGGTGCGACGCCGCTGCGTGCGCGTCACGGAGCTTGCGCTCGAGCGGGTTGGCCATGTACGAGGCGCTGGTGCCGGCGGTGTTGTGCACCACGTCGACCACCTCCATGCACATGTTGGTGGCCGCCACGCACGCGAGCCGGGCGTTCTGCGTGGTGAGACCCGACGGCATCTCGGCGCCGCGGTGCAGCTCGTCCTCCACCTCGTGCATCGCCTCGAGCACGTACGCCCGGGCCGCCCGGTACTTGCCCTCGCACTCGGCGATGCGGATCTGGGCGATCGGCCGGTCCATCAGCTTCGACGGCGACAGCATCGGCACCTTGTCGTGCGCCAGGTCGACGAACGCGTCGAGCGCGCCGCGGGCGATGCCAAGTGCGACCGCGACCTTGTTGTACGAGAGCCGCAGCGGTACCGGGATGCGGAACACCGGGTTGTCGTAGTGCGGCGGCATGGTGACCAGGTCGACGTTCACGTGCTCGGGCCGCACGTACGAGCCGTCGGCGCGCACCGTGTCGCTGCCCGAGCCGCGGATGCCGGCGACGTCCCAGGTCTCGACGATCTCCCACTCGGAGCGGTGCATGAACCGCATCCGCATCGTTCGCAGATCGGCGTCGCGGAACGTCTGCCCCTCCTCCACCTCCGGCGCGGCCATGAAGCACCAGTCGGCGTTCCAGCAGCCGCTGATGAACGTCGACTCGCCGGTGACGCGGAAGCCGCCGTCGGGCTGGCGCACGGCGACCGCCGGGACCGACCCGGTGCCACCACCGCCGCACATGATGACCGTCGGGTCGTCGAGGTAGATCTCCTTGGCGAGGTCGCGGTCCATCCCCCCTGCCGCCATCGCGTTGATCTCGGAGCCGAGCATCACGTTCCAGCCGACCGACGCGTCGATGGCGCTGATCGCGGCGAGCACCTCGATCGTCTCGATCGTGCTGGCGTTCTCGCCACCGAGCTCCTCGGGCAGGGTGAAGCGGAAGAACCCCTCCTGCACCAGCGCGTCGACGGTGTCGGCCGGGAGCCGACGGAGCTGCTGCGCCCGATCGCCGCCGTCGGCGATCACCTCGCGCAGGCGCTCCACGCGCTCGAGCGGCGTGCCCTCCAACCCGTACATCCGTGCTCCGGTGACCTGCTCGACCTGCGACATCGGACTCCCCCTCCAGGATCTGCGCGTGCGACGCAGCACCGATGTTGCTACACCTCGCACGCTCGGCCCGAGGCGGGGTGGCGCGTGCCGGGGTCAGTGGATCTCGGTGCCGTCGGGTCGATGGGCGTGCCAGGTCCCGTCGGGGTCGCGGTGGATCCGGTAGCGGCGTGCCGCCTTGAACCGGTTGTGCCGATCGCACAGCGGCGCCGCGTTGGTGGTGTCCGTCGGGCCGCCGTGTCGGTGCTCGACGAGGTGGTCGGCCTCGCATCGCCCGGCTGGCAGGTCGCAGCCGGGCCACACACATCGCTCGGCCATCATCAGGGCTGCGTCACGGGCCCGGCCACGGAACAGGCGCTGCTTGCGACCCATCCCGATGACCACGCCGGTCGGGTCGGTGACGACGGCGCGGATGCGACCCCACCAGATCGCGGCGAGCACGTCGGCGGGTGCGAGCGGCTGCCCGTCGGCGGTGCCGCAGCGCCGCGACCAGGCCCCGCACTCGGCGGCCGGCGGATCGGCGCCGAGGAGCTCGGCGAGCGTGTGGACGTCGACGACCACGTTGACGAGCGGGTCGGGTGACACCGCATCGGGCGCGGCGGCGACCGCACGTTCGAAGATCGCAGCGAGTGCGTCGAACCGGCGCTGGGCGTCGGTGCGCGGCAGGCGCAGCGGCTCGCCGTCGGCAGCCGGGCCGGCGGCTTCGACGTCGGCGTGGAACTCGAGCGTGCGGAACTGCTCGAAGATCTCGAGCAGCGCCGCGCCTGCGGCGCCAGGTCGATGCGGCGATGGTGGCGCTGGTGGGGGAGGTGCAGCGATCCGGTGTGCACGCGGCCGACGGGCATGCCTCGGTGGCGGGGCCGGTCGTGCACGGTCGTCCACGTGTCGAGCCGATGGCGCAGCTCGCGATGCGGCACGTGATCGGCGCGCTCGAGGAACGTGTCGAGCTCGTCGAGGAGCTCGCCACCGCACCTCGGGTTGGCGAACACCCGCCCCAGCTCGACCGCCTGCGCGACCCCGATCTCGCCGGCGGCGAGTGCCGCCGCGAACCGATCGTCGGCGGCAGCGAGGTCGGCCACCTGGCGGTGCTGCAGCGCATCGGCGTTCGACCAACGACCCAGCGCACGCACCCACCCCGCCACCGAGGCATGCCCGTCGGCCGCGTGCACACCGGATCGCTGCACCTCCCCCACCAGCGCCACCATCGCCGCATCGACCTGGCGCCGCAGGCGCGGCGAAGCGCGCCGCTGCCTCGGGCGCCGACATCCCCGAAGGATCCGACCACCCCGCGACGGCGAACATGCGAACAACTGTACGAAGGGGGTGTGACAGGGTTCCCCGGCCCATCGAGTCGGATCAGGGCAGGGGCGACTCACTGCGGGCGGGTGACGGCGTCGCCCACCTCCGGCCGAACAGCCAGATGATCGGCACGGTCACGAGCGCTGCGCCGAGGAACGCGAACGGGCGCGCGAGCCACCACACGAGGTCGGGTTCACGCCGCTCCTGACCACCGCGGATCCAGTGCCACGACCCCCGGGCCACCGCAAGCCCCGTCATGTGGAACAGGTAGAGCGGCATCGCATACCGATTCATCAACGTCGAGGCCTCGGCCCACGATCGCCGGTGCTCGAGCCGGTCGAGCACCCACGGCCGGATCAGGAGGGCAACGCCGGCCTGGAAGAACACGAGCGCCACGATCGGCAGCGTCGGCGGGGCCATGTTGGAGAAGCGGTCGCCCGGCACGCCCACCATCGATCCCGGGTAGAAGCCCGTGTACACCAGCGCCGCCAACCCGAACAGGCCGCCCCACGTGAGCGCCCAGGCCACCCGACGCCCACCGGCCACGAGTCCGTCGTAGAAGAACCCGAGCTGGTGGCAGAGGCCCCACACCACGACCATGTTCAGCCAACCGACCCACGGGAGGTCGTTGCGGAACCGGACGATGTCGACGACCGCGGCGAGCCCGGCGCCCCACACCAGCACGAGCACCCCGAACCGTCGGTGCAGCCAGAGCGCCATCGGCAGCAGCGCGATGAGGAGCAGGTAGACGACGAGGAACCACAGCGGGCTCACGACGAGGCGCACCGCCCGTGCCATCCAGCCGGCGTCCAGTGACACCGTGACCACCACGCCGAGC
>JALOLG010000294.1:4769-5291 GCA_025456105.1 Ilumatobacteraceae bacterium
CCACCCACACCGCGACGACTGCGAGGGCGGGCACCGTCAGCGTGCGGATGCGCCGCCCGACGAACGTCCAGATGCCCACCCCCGTCCGCTGCGCAGACTCCCAGGCACGCAGGTGCGAGTACCCGCCCACGAAGAAGAACAGGGGCATCACCTGCAGCAGCCAGGTCGCGAGGAACAGGCCGTCGAAGAAGCCGATCGGGTTGGTGGCGTGCGGCCCGTCGTCGCGCCAGATCACGATCGTGAAGACCCAGTGCCACAGCACGACCACGACGAGGCTCGCGGCTCGGACGAAGTCGACGAACGGGTCGCGGGCTGTGGCGCGCTCGGAGGCGACGCCGTCGGGTACCGGTGGGGAGGATCCGTTCGTGCCCGGAGCGTAGAGAGCGGACTCGCCACTCGACGCGACCGGCGGTGACCAACGGCTCTGTCAGAGTCCGGGACCCCGAGCGACGATGCAGGTGGAGAGAACCTCGAGGAGAGGGGGCGCCATGTTCATCATCCCCGTGTTCATCGGGGTGGCAG
>JALOLG010000295.1 GCA_025456105.1 Ilumatobacteraceae bacterium
CCATCGCCCGGAGGCGGTCGTGTGCTGTTTCTCGCTCCACGATGCGCCTCCGGGCGTCGGTCGGACGGGGTCAGGCGTCGGTCTGGTCGGCGGACGGCTCGGCCTTGGGGGCAGACCGCTTCGTGGCACGGGCAGCGGGCGCCTTGATGGCCCACCGGTAGGTCCCGTCGGCGTCGACCTGCTTCTCGACGGCGTCAGCCGGGATGGCGACGAGGTCCCCGGCAGCGACCTTCTCGTCGTGCCGTTCGCGCTGCATCGTCCCCTCGTCGGGGACGTCGAGCTCGAACACGACGCCGGACGCCGACTTGAAGAACTCGGCCATCAGGCGGTCCGGGGGACGCGGTAGGCGGTCACGGTGCCGGCGAAGGACGTGGCGAGGTCGATGTGGATGTCGCCGTTGTCCTGCACGAACCGGCCCGAGGTCAGGGGGCCGACCCAGCGGACGCCGCTGGTGGCGGGCACGGTGATGTCGAGGTTGCCCTGGCCGGCGGCGTCGGCGGGGGGGTTGTCGCCGGCGACGATGGTGGCGACCCGGTCGGAGCCGTTGGTGTTGGCGAACCGGAGGATGAGCTCCTCGGCGGGGATGCCGGAGATGACGTGGTCGTTGGTCGGGTCGGCGGTGGTGCCGGCCGGCTCTGCGACGGCGGTGTTGGCCGTCAGGGTGGTGACGGTGACTGCGGTGCGGGCCATGTTGGCCTCCTGCGTGATCTGCGGGTGGTTGTCGGACGTGGGTGAGGCCCCGTCCCCTGACCGGGGGACGGGGCCTCGCTGGGAGATGGGATCAGGTGATCGATGCGAGCACGGTCGCGATGCCGGTCGGGCGGACCAGCTTGGCGCCGTACAGGTGCAGGCCCTTCACGGCGTCGGAGAACGCCGACTCGGGCCGGTACGCCTCCACCTTGTTGATCTGCTCGGCGAAGCTGATCGCACCGGGGTAGCCGGCCATGACGGCGTAGTCGTCACCGGTGACGAGCGGTGCGTTGTTGGAGACGAGCACGTCGAAGCCGAGGGCGCGGCCGACGACACCGTTGCGGAGCCCCTCGGACGTGCCGGACGCGTCGACGCGGACGAACTTGTCGTCCTCGAGGAGCAGCCCGTGGTACCAGGGCGGCACCACGACCCACCGGCCGGACTGGGGCACGTTCGCCTCGTCCAACTTGACCTTCAGGCGACGCAGCTGCGTGTAGGCCAGGGCGGCGGTCGTGACGGACACGGTGCCGATCTGGTTGCCGGCCGAAGCGCCGGTGTAGAGGCTGGCGACGTACTGGCCGGCGGTGTCGGCGAGGGCGTAGGCGGCCTCGTCGGCGGCCTCGGCGAGGAGGGCGCCGCCGTTGCGGGCCTGCCGCATGTCGATGTCGTCGACCTCGAACGCGAAGTACTTCGCCTGGTCGATGAGCAGGGAACGCTGGGCGTCGGTCAGCGTCTCCGGCGTGATCGTGGTCGAGTCCTTCGTGTAGGACGCCACGGTCGGGCGGCTGATGCTGACGATGCGGACGGTGTCGCCCTGTCCGGTGATGTCGCCCTCGTAGTCACGGTTGACGACGGACGGGCCGGCGTACACGAGCGACTTCTTGAGCGAGCTGAGCAGCTGCGCCGCCCAGACCTCGGGGATGAACTGGGTGATGGCCACGATTCCTCCAGGAACGGGTCAGGGGTGGATTGGGTTACGTCTGGATGCCGAGGAGCTCGTTGAGGTGGCCGCCCTCTCGGAGGGCGTTGATCTCGTCGGGCGACTTGCCGACGAGGTCGTCTCGCGACTTCACCTGCCATGGCCGTGCCGAACTTCCGCCGGTCCCGTCGCCGCGGGCACCGCCGTCGAACGACGGGGGCGCCTGCTGCGCCTTCAGGAACGGCTTCGACTCGAGCAGCGCTGCGACGGCGGTGTCGGCCCCGGTGACGGAACCGTCGTCACCGACGGTGATCCCGTCGAGGTCGACGAGCCGGATCGCGGCGTCGATGTCGACGACGCCGGCCGTGGCGGCCTGTGCCGTCAACGCCGACCGGATGGCGACCTCACGGGCCCGGGCTTCGGCCTGCTCGGCGCGGGCCTGGGCATCCTGGGCGGCCTGCTGGGCACGCTCGAGGTCGGAACGCTGGGCGTCCTCGATCTCGGTGAGCTTCCCGGCCGCGGCCTTGAGGTCGTCGTAGTCGGCGTACTTCGCCCGTTCCTTCGCCAGGCGCCGCTCGACGATCGCGTCGAGCTCGGTCTGGGTGAAGGTGCGCTGCTGCTGTTGGCCCCCGTCCGCCGGCGGGTCGCCGTCGGGTGGGTTGGTGTCGTCGTCGGCCACTGTGGAGTGGTCCTCCTGCCGCCCTGTTGAACGCCGGGCGTGTGCGTCACCCACCTGTGATCCGGTGGTCCGATCTCCCGCCCCGGTGGGGCGGTCAGGGTGTGGGGCCGGTGAAGCGGGTCCCTGCGGGGACGAGCACCGGTCCGAGCTCTCCGTGTCGTTCGACCCGGGCGCGGGCCCGGCGGCGTGCTTCGCCGCGGGTGCCGGCGACGGGGTCGACGGAACGGATCATGTCGAGAAGGTCGCCGTCGATGACTCGGCCGGGGTCGGCGGTGCCGACGATCGGAGCGACCGTGCAGTGGCAGCGGGGATGCATGGGCATCAGGTCGCGGACGTTGTAGCGCTGCGTCGACGCGAGGAGGCAGAACGTGCAGGCGTCGGCGTCGGGGACCCGCCGGTACCCGACGATCTGTTCGAACGCTTCCATCGCCCGGCTCGTCCCGGCCCTCGAGGCGAGCATGACGTCGGTGTCGGCGGTCTGCGTGGCCCGGTCACGGGCCCGGCGGATCGCGTCGGTGTAGGTGGCGCCGTCAGCGACGGCGACCCGGGCGGCGACGACAGACCGGTGGTACACGTCGACCGGGTCGGTGCCGGCCCGGAGGCCGGCGACGATGGCCGGTGTGTCGAGTTCTGGTGGTGGAACGGCCGTTCCTTCGATGACGCTCACGTAGGTGGCGACGTACACGGCGGCCAGGCCTACCGCCTGGGCTTGGGCTGCGGCGACGACCGGTGTGGCCGCTGCCGTGAACTGGGCGGACGCCGTGTCGGTCAGCCCGCCGTAGGCGTCCCACGCAGCGCCGACCGTTGACGCCGTGACGACAGCAGCGGTGATCGTGGCGGCCTGGTGGGTGTCGACGACCCGGCGGAGCTCAGGCGACAGGGGCATCGGGCACCGACATCGGTGACTCGACAGCCGGCGGTGCGGCGAGCTGGCCGGCGGCGACAGCCCGGGTGAACGCCTCCTCGAGGGCCATCTGGCGGAACCGGGCGATCTGCGTCTGGCTGTACCCGGCGTCCTCCCACAGCTGCTGCAACGGAACGCCGATCGCCATCTTCTTCACCAGCGAGTCGACGTGCTCGGACTCGGTGCGTGACTCGGGGTCGGACCAGATCGTCTCGGCTTGCACGGCGTTGGCCCGCGGGTCGCCCTGCGCCTGGAACGCGAGCC
>JALOLG010000296.1 GCA_025456105.1 Ilumatobacteraceae bacterium
ACGGCGGCTGGGCGATCTCGCCGGCCGTGATGCCGATGTTGCACTTGCCGGGCGAGATGATGCCGGGGCAGTTGGGCCCGAGCAGCCGTGTGCCCGGGAAGTCGCGCACGAGCGTGTTGTAGGTCTTGGCCTCGTCCTGGGCCGGGATGCCCTCGGTGATGCACACCACGAACCCGATGCCCGCTGCGGCGGCCTCGAGGATCGCGGCGGGCGCAGCCTTGGGCGGCACGGCGACGAACGACGCGTCGGCACCCGTGGCCGCGACGGCCTCGGCGACCGAGTCGAAGATCGGAATCCCCTCCACGTCCTGTCCGCCCTTGCCGGGGGTCACGCCCGCCACCACCTGGGTGCCGTAGGCGCGGTTGCGCAGGCCGTGGTACTTGCCCTGGCCGCCGGTGAGGCCCTGGACGACGACCTTGGTGTGCTCGTTGACGAAGATGGCCATGACGGTTCCCTCAGTTCCCGTTCGCGATCGCGACGGCCGCGCGGGCGGCGTCGAGCATGGTCGGTTCGGAGCGCAGCTGCTCGGCCGGGATCCCGGCGTCGGCGAGGATCTGGCGGCCCTCCTCGGCGTTCGTGCCGTCGAGGCGGATCACGATCGGCGCCCGGAGCTGCACGCGACCGAGCGCCTCGACGATGCCCTTGGCCACCTCCTCGCCGCGCGTGATGCCACCGAAGATGTTGATCAGGATGCTGCGCACGTTCTCGTCGTGGTTGATCACGTCGAGCGCCGACGCCATCACGTCGGCGTTCGCGCCACCGCCGATGTCGAGGAAGTTGGCGGCCTTGCCACCGACCTGGTTGACGACGTCGAGCGTGCTCATCGCGAGGCCCGCGCCGTTGGCGATGATCCCCACCGAGCCGTCGAGGCCGATGTACTGCAGCCCCTTCGACTTCGCCAGCTTCTCGCGCTCGTCGAGCACCTCGGTGGCGGCGAACTCCTCCCACTCCGGGTGGCGGAACGCGGCGCTCGAGTCGAGGCTCACCTTGGCATCGAGCGCGTGCACCTCGCCCGTGGGCTTGAGGATCAGCGGGTTGATCTCGGCCAGGTCGCAGTCGCCCTCGGTGAAGCAGCGGTACAGCTTCACGAGGATGTCGGCAGCGCCGTCGAGCGCCCGCTCGGGCAGCTTCGCGTCGACCGCCGCCTGCCGGGCCGCCTCGAGCGAGAGGCCGTCGACGGGGTTGACGTGGAGCTTGACGATCGCATCGGGGTTCGACTCGGCGACCGCCTCGATCTCGACGCCGCCCTCGGCCGACAGCATCAGCAGGTGCTGCTTGGCCGCACGGTCGAGCGTGAAGCTGGCGTAGTACTCCTCGTCGATGTCGGAGGCGTGCTCCACCCACAGCCGGTGCACCACGTGGCCGCGGATGTCCATGCCGAGGATGTTCCCGGCGTGGAGCCGCACCTCGTCGGCGTCGTTGGCGAGCTTGATGCCACCCGCCTTGCCGCGACCGCCCACCTGCACCTGCGCCTTCACCACCACCGGGTAGCCGGCGGCCTCGGCGGCGGCCACGGCCTCGTCGACGGTGTCGGCCACGCCGCCCGGGCTCACCGGGATGCCGAAGCGGGCGAAGTACTGCTTGCCCTGGTATTCGAACAGGTCCACTGCTCAGTCCTCCCTGGAGTCGAGCTCGGTCTCGAGCCACTGGCTGATGGTCCGCAGCGACGAGCCGGGACCGAACACCTCGGCCACGCCCTGCTCGCGCAGCGCCCGGGCGTCGGCGTCGGGGATGACCCCACCGCCGAAGACGAGGACGTCGCCGAGGTCTCGGGCGCGCAGCTCCTCCATCACCCGCGGGAACAGCGTGAGGTGCGCACCCGACAGCAGCGACAGCCCGACCGCGTCGACGTCCTCTTGCAGCGCCGTCTCCGCGATCTGCTCGGGCGACTGGTGCAGTCCGGTGTAGATCACCTCGAAGCCGTGATCGCGCAGCGCCCGGGTGATCGTCTTGGCGCCCCGGTCGTGACCGTCGAGACCTGGCTTGGCCACCACCACTCGATACGGCCGCTTCACGAGTGGGGCACCCTAGGCCGCAGCCGCCGGTGTGCTCCAACCGGCCCACGCCGTCGTCAATGCGGCGGGCGACGGCAGACTGTGGCGTGCCCGTGATCGAGCTGCGATCGCCCGTCGCCCGTGCCGTCGTCCCCGTGCTCGGGGGCATCGGCGTGCTCGCGGCCATCGCGCTGCTCACCTGGGCGATGGCCGCCTACATCTCACGTGGCGAGGTCGAGACGAGCGAGCGCCTCGCGCCGAGCACGCTGAACCTCGGGTCGGTCGAGGCGCGCGCCGACGACGTCGCCGCCAACGGCCCGATCCTCATCCCGGGGCTCAACACCACCATCGGCGAGCGCACGCTCGTGCTCGACCACGAGGGTCGCAACGCTGCGGACGGGTGGATCGTGTACTACGCGTACCCGGCCGACCGCGACGCCACGTGTCCCGTCGAGCAGGTCCGCGGCACGGCGACGTTCGTCGACTGCGAGGGCCGCGAGCTCGACGTCACCGACCTCGCGCCGCCCACCTCGGGAGTCCGTCCGGTGGTGGAGTCGCGCGAGCGGCTGCTCATCGACCTGCGCGGGATCACCGAGAACGGGACCTGAGACCCTGTCGGTGGTGGAGGCGGGCGTTCCTAAGATCGCCCCGTGCAGGCCCACCCCACCTCCCGCATCCGCAACGTCGCCATCGTCGGGCACAGCGGGGTCGGCAAGACCACGCTCGTCGAGGCGCTCCTCCACCGCGCCGGCGCCACCACCCGGCCCGGCTCGGTCGGCGACGGCACCACCGTCACCGACCACGAACCCGAGGAGCAGGCCCGCGGCATGTCGATCTCGCTCGCGCTCGCACCCGTCGAGTGGACGGCGAGCGACGGCCAGACCTACAAGGTCAACCTCCTCGACACGCCCGGCTACCCCGACTTCCAGGCCGACGTCGACGCCGCGCTCGACGTCGCCGACCTGGCGGTGGTGGTGGTGAGCGCCGTCGACGGCGTGGAGGTGGGCACCGAGCTGGTGTGGCGCAAGTGCGCCGCACGCCGACTCCCTCGCCTCGTGTTCGTCACCCGTGAGGACAAGCACCGCGCCGACTTCCACGCCGCGCTGGCGTCCGTGCAGGCGGCCTTCGGCCCGACGTGCACGCCGCTCGAGCTCCCGCTCGGCGAGGAAGCCGCGTTCCACGGCGTCGCCGACGTCCTCACGGAGGAGGCCCTCGAGTACGACCCCGACGGCAGCCACCACACCGGCGAGATGCCGGCCGACGTCGCCGACGAGGAGCACCAGCTCCACGACCAGCTCGTGGAGGAGATCGTGGCGGGTGACGACGAGCAGCTCGAGCGCTACCTCTCGGGCGAGGTGCCCACCACCGCCGAGCTCGAGCGCACGCTCGCCCGGGAGGTGCTCGAGCTCGCCGAGTTCCCGGTGCTCGTCGGGTCCGGTGTCACCGAGGTGGGCGTCGACC
>JALOLG010000297.1 GCA_025456105.1 Ilumatobacteraceae bacterium
CCACCGCGATCGTGTCGCCGGCGAGCGGTGGCGGCGGGCCGAGCCGTGCGAGCGTGTCGTAGCTCGACGACCCGAGTGCCGTCTCGACCACGAGGCCGCCACGCACCGCGACGTACGACCAGGTGCGATCCTGGTCGACGGGCACGTGCAGGCGGGATCCGGCCCGCACCGTCGTGCGAGCCTGGCGCACGGTGTCGGCCACGACCACCGCAGCGATGGCCTCGATCTCGAGCTCGCCGGCCGTCTCGATCAGGGGCGCCCACTCGGGGTTGCCGACCAGCCGGTTCGCGAGCCGCGCGGCGTCGCGATCGAGGGCGCCGGCACGACCGACCCCCACGTGCGCCCAACCGGGCCGGCCCAGGTCCTGCAGCGACGTGGCCAGGCCCGGGCGCACGATCCGGATCATGACGGGACGAAGCGCACCTGGTCGCCGGGGCCCAGGAGCGCCGGTGGATCGCGCTCGAGCTCGAACAGCGCCGTCTCGCAGCGCCCGATGAGGTGCCATCCACCGGGCGACTCGGCCGGGTACACGGCACTGAACCTGCTCGCGATCGCCACCGACCCCGCCGGCACCGCCGGTCGCGGGGTGGCGCGGCGTGCGAGCGCCAGGACGGGATCGAGCCCGATCAGGTAGGCGAAGCCGGGTGCGAACCCCATGAAGTCGACCGTGTACGTCACCGAGTGGTGGCGCCGCACCACCTCGTCGACGCCGAGTCCGACCGCCGCCGCGACGTGGTCGAGGTCGGCGCCGTCGTACCGCACGGTGAGCTCGTGGCAGCGCACGGTCGTGTCGACGGGCGGGGCGTCGATCGCCTGCACCAGGAGGGAGCGGACGATCGCGGTCTCGTCGCGCTGCTCGTAGCGCACCGTCACCGACGACGCGCCGGGCACGACCTCGGCGCCGGGCGGGAGCGGCAGCGAGCGCAGCGCGGCGGCGGTGCGGCCGGCGCTGCCCGGTGCGACGTCGAGCACGAGGGCGAGGGGTCCGAGGTGACGGATCCGAGGCATCGCTCAGGTGAACGGCGTGACGACGACGCCCTCGCGCTCGAGCGCGTCGCGGGTCGCCCGCGCGAGCTCGACGGCGCCGACCGTGTCGCCGTGGATGCAGATGGATCGCGCCCGCACGCGGACCTCGGTGCCGTCGACCGCCGTGACCACCCCCTCGACCGCGAGCCGGACCGCCCGAACGGCCACCTCCTCCGGGTCGACGATGACGCTGCCCGGCTCCGAGCGCGGGAGGAGCCGGCCGTCGGCCAGGTAGGCGCGGTCGGCGAAGGCCTCGACCACCCACTCGAGCCCGGCCGCCTCGGCGGCGCGCAGGAGCGCCGACCCGGCAGGGCCCAGCACGGCGAGCGCCGGGTCGTACTCGCGGGCGGCGGCCACCACGGCGACCGCGAGCAGGTCGTCGTCGACCACGGCGTGGTAGAGCGCGCCGTGTGGCTTGACGTAGGCCACCTCGGCGCCGGCGACCTGGGCGAAGGCGTCGAGCGCGCCGAGCTGGTAGAGCACGACGTCGCGCAGCTCGTCGGGCGCCATGTCGAGCCGGCGCCGCCCGAACCCGGCCAGGTCGGGGTACGACACCTGGGCGCCGATCCGGACGCCCCGATCGACCGCTGCGGTGCACACGCTGCGCAACGTCGAGGGGTCGCCGGCATGGAACCCGCAGGCCACGTTGGCGCTCGTCACCACCCGCAGCATCGCCTCGTCGTCGCCGAGGCGCCAGATGCCGTACGACTCCCCCAGGTCGGCGTTGAGGTCGATGGCCGCCACGGCTCACGCACCGAGCATCGCCGCGACGTCGTCGTCGTCGAGCCGCCGGAAGCAGCGTCGACCGTTCGATCGGGCGAGGTGCGCCACCTCGAGGTCGGTGTGATCGATGCGGCGCTCGGGTCCGCCGAGTGCCGCCGCACCCTGGCGCACGGCCTCGGCCAGGTCGAGGTCGGACCGGAACGACTCGGCGAGCCGGGCGCTGATGGCCTCGCTGTCGCCGCCGAGCGCGGCGTACTCGGTCTCGTCGACCACGGTGCCGTCGTACAGGATGTGGAACATCTGGTCGGGCCGGCCCGCGCCGTCGCCCACCTCCGCGACGAGGATCTCGACCTCCATCGGCTTCATCTCGTGGGTGAAGATCTGTCCGAGGATCTGGGCGTACTGGTTGGCGAGGCTGCGGGCGTCGACGTCGTCGCGCGAGTACTGGTAGCCCTTCAGGTCGGCAGCCCGCACGCCCGCCACGCGGAGCTGGTCGAACTCGTTGTACCGCCCGACACCGGCGAACGCGATCCGGTCGTAGATCTCGGAGATCTTGCGCAGCGTCTGGGAGGTGTTCTCGGCCACCAGGACGATGCCGTCGTCGTAGCGCACCGCCACGAGCGCCCGGCCGCGGGCGATGCCCTTGCGGGCGTAGTCCGCCCGGTCCTTCATCACCTGCTCGGGAGCGACGTAGAACGGCATGCTCATCGTGCGCGCACCTCCGCGGCGATGGCCTCGTAGCGCTGCGCGAGGTCGTCGTCGTCGAGGCGCTGCCACCCCTCGGCGGTGACCGTCGCGATGACGGGGTAGATGCCCCGCAGGGCGTCAGGACCGCCCGTGGCCGAATCGGCGTCGGCAGCCTCCCAGAGAGCCAGCGCGGCGAGGTCGACGGCGGCGTCGCGGCTCATCGCCGTCCGGTAGCCGACCTTGATGACGGTGCCGGCGTGCAGGCTCCCCGACCCGGTCGCCACGTACTCGCGCTCCTCGTAGCGGCCGCCGGTCACGTCGTAGGCCCACAGGCGCCCGGCCCCGCGCAGGAGGTCGAACCCGGCGAAGAGCGGCACGACCACCATCCCCTGCATGGCCGCCGGGAGGTTGCCGCGCACCATCATCGACAGCTGGTTGGCCTTGCCCTCGAGGCTGAGCGCCGTGCCCTCCACCTTCTCGTAGTGCTCGAGCTGCAGCTGGAAGAGCCGGATCATCTCCATCGCCGGGCCCGCCGCGCCGGCGATGGCCACCCCGCTGAAGCGGTCGGCCGGCACGACCTTCTCCATCGACCGGTGCGAGATGAGGTTGCCCGAGGTGGCGCGCCGATCGCCCGCCATCACCACGCCGTCGGCGAACGTGAGCGCCACGCACGTGGTGGCGTGGGGGACGTCGAGGCTGCCGGCGCCACGGAGGTCGGCGTCGTGCGCGGCGGCCAGACCGGTTCGGCGCAGCAGCTCCGGGAAGCTCGCGCCGGGATCGTCGCCCGGCGCGAAGAACGGCATCGCCACGGGCTACTGACCGCCCTTCTGCACGTACGACTTGACGAAGTCCTCGGCGTTGGTCTCGAGCACCTCGTCGATCTCGTCGAGGAGGTCGTCGAGCTCGGCCTTCAGCTTCTCGCCGGTCTCGGTGACCGCCGGGGTCTCGTCGACCCGCTCCTCGCTGCGGTCGCTGGTGGTCTTCGACTTCTGGGTGCGCTCAGCCATGGGGGTT
>JALOLG010000298.1 GCA_025456105.1 Ilumatobacteraceae bacterium
GATGGAGCCCCGAGCAGTGGTCGCCGTGCCGCAGCCCTTCGGTGGCGACGTCACGCTGTACTCGGCCACCCAGGTGCCCCACATCCTCAAGGTGATGGCGGCGATCACGCTCGGGATCCCCGAGCACCAGGTGCGCGTCGTCGCCCCGGCCGTCGGCGGTGGCTTCGGCTCCAAGCTCAACGTGTACGCCGAGGAGCTGCTGTGCATGGCGCTCTCGCGCAAGCACGGCGCGCCCGTGCGCTGGAACGAGTCGCGGTCCGAGAACTCGATGGCCACGATCCACGGCCGCGGCCAGATCCAGCACGTCGAGCTCGCAGCCGACGCCGACGGCAAGCTCACCGCCGTCCGGGTGCGCCTGGTCGCCGACATGGGCGCGTACCTGCAGCTCGTCACCCCCGGCATCCCGCTCCTCGGTGCGTTCCTGTACGCCGGCGTGTACGACCTGCCCAAGGCGTACGACTTCTCGTGCACGTCGGTGTTCACCACCATGACGCCCACGGACGCGTATCGCGGGGCCGGTCGCCCCGAGGCCACCTACGCCATCGAGCGGGCCATGGACGCCCTCGCGCGCCAGGTGGGCATCGACCCGCTCGAGCTGCGGCGCCGCAACTTCATCCCCACGGCCGCGTACCCGTACGAGGCGTTCAGCGGGCTCACGTACGACTCGGGCGATCACGACGCCGCCGCCACGAAGGCCGCCGCGATGCTCGGCTACGACGAGCTCCGCGCCCGCCAGGCCGCCCAGAACGTCGCCGGCTCCACCAAGCGGATCGGCATCGGCGTGTCCTCGTACTTCGAGATGTGCGGCCTCGCGCCGTCGCGGGTGCTGGCGTCGCTCAACTACTCGGCCGGCGGCTGGGAGGCCGCCACGGTCCGGGTGCTGCCCACCAACAAGATCCAGGTGGTCACCGGCACCGCGCCGCACGGCCAGGGGCACGAGACCTCGTGGTCGATGATCGTCGCCGAGAAGATGGGGGTCTCCCCCGACGACGTCGACGTCCTCCACTCCGACACCGCGATCGCCCCGCTCGGGCTCGACACGTACGGCTCGCGGTCGCTGCCGGTGGGCGGGGTCGCGATCGCGATGGCCTGCGACAAGGTCATCGACAAGGCCAAGCTCATCGCCGCCCACCAGCTCGAGGCATCGCCCGACGACCTCGAGTTCGCCGACGGCACGTTCACCGTCGCGGGCAGCCCCGACCGCAGCATGCCGCTCGCGGCCGTGGCGTTCGAGGCGTTCACCGCCCACAACCTGCCCGACGGCGTCGAGCCGAACCTCGAGGCGCAGGTCACCTACGACCCACCGAACTTCTCGTGGCCCTTCGGGACGCACATGTGCGCGGTCGAGGTCGACACCGAGACCGGTGCGGTCGAGATCCTGCAGTACGTCGCCGTCGACGACTGCGGCGTGCAGGTCAACCCGATGATCGTCGACGGTCAGGTCCACGGCGGCGTCGTCCAGGGCATCGCCCAGGCGCTGTTCGAGGAGGCCGTCTACGACACCGAGGGGAACCTCACCACGACCACCCTCGCCGAGTACCTCGTGCCGGCGGCCAGCGACGTGCCCCCGATCGTCACCGGGCACACCGTCACGCCGTCACCGACGAACCAGCTCGGCGTCAAGGGCATCGGTGAGGCCGGCACCATCGGCTCGGCCCCTGCCGTCATCAACGCGATCGTCGACGCGCTCGCCGACCTCGGCGTCACCGACGTCCCCATGCCGGCGAGCCCGCTCGCCGTCTGGACCGCCATCAGCACCGCTCAGACCGCTCACACCACCGGAGGCCCGCAGTGATCCCCGCCGCGTTCGACTACGTCCGTGCCAGCTCGGCCGAGGAGGCGATCAGCCTCGCCGGCCAGTACGGGGAGGACGCCAAGTTCCTCGCCGGTGGTCACAGCCTGCTGCCGCTCATGAAGCTGCGCCTCGCCCAGCCGGCGGTGCTCGTCGACATCGGCCGGGTGACCGACCTGTCGTACATCCGCGACGCCGGCGACCACATCGCGATCGGTGCGCTCACCCGGCACATGGACGTCGAGACCTCGGCGCTGCTGCACGAGCACGCCCCGCTCCTCGCCCACGCCGCGGGGCACGTGGGCGACCCGCAGGTCCGCCACCGCGGCACGATCGGCGGCTCGATCGCCCACGCCGACCCGGCCTCCGACCTGCCGGCCACCACGCTCGCGATGGGCGCCACCTACGTGGCCCAGGGCCCGAGCGGCACCCGCGAGATCGCAGCGGCCGACTTCTACCAGGGCTTCCTCACCTCGGCCCTCGCTCCCGACGAGCTGCTCACCGAGATCCGCGTGCCCAAGCTCACCGGTGCCGGCTGGGGGTTCCAGAAGTTCAACCGCCGCGCCCAGGACTGGGCGATCGTCGGCGTGGCCGCCTGGCGGCGCAACGGCGACGCCGGCGTGGCGCTGGTGAACATGGGCTCGACGCCCGTGCTCGCCGCCAGCGTGTCGGCCGCCCTCGCGGGCGGTGCCAGCATCGCCGAGGCGGCCGAGCAGGCCGCGGCCGAGGCCGACCCGTCGTCGGACCTCAACGCCAGCGCCGAGTACCGGGTGCACCTCGCGAAGGTCCTCACCCGCCGCGCCCTCGAGGCCGCCAGCGCCTGACCGCTCCTCCCGCCTGCCGTTCGGGCTGCAGCTGCCATCACATGTGACGACAGCTGCAGCCCAGACTCGTGGTGCTCGGGGTCAGAGCAGGGCGGCGTAGCTGCCACCGTCGACGTGGAGCTGCACCCCGGTGGCGAACCGCGCCTGCTCGCTGCACAGGAACGCCACGATGGCGCCGAAGTCACCCGGGTCGCCCATCGACAGGTCGGGCGTCTCGCCGTAGAGCTCGGTCACCCGGGCCGTGCGGTGCAGGCCGGGCTGGACGCTGTTGACGGTCACCCCGTCGGCCGCGACCTCGCGGGCGAGGGTCTTCAGGAAGCCGGTCGCCCCGGCGCGCGCGGTGTTCGAGAGGATCAGCGTGGGGATCGGCTGGCGCACCGACACCGACGTGATCGCCACCACACGGCCCCATCGCCGCTCCTGCATCGCCGGCACCGCGGCCTTGCACATGGCCACGACCGACAGGAGGTTGAGGTCGAGCGCGCCCGCGTACGCGTCGACGGGCGTCGAGGCGAACGTCCCCGCCGGTGGGCCGCCGGCGTTGGTGACCAGGATGTCGACGCCGCCCAGCGCCTCGTCGGCCATCGCCACGAAGCGAGCGGCCCCGTCGGCGTCGCCGACGTCGCACACCACCGGCACGACCCCGCTGCCGATGGCCGCCGCGGCGTCGTCGATGCGCGCTCGGTCGCGCCCGCAGATCACCACCTGCACGCCCTCGGCGGCGAGCGCCGCCGCCGAGGCGTAGCCGAGCCCTGCCGATGCAGCAGCCACCGCCGCCCGTCGTCCACCGATACCGAGGTCCATGTCGACGCACCGTACCGGTGCCA
>JALOLG010000299.1 GCA_025456105.1 Ilumatobacteraceae bacterium
GGTCCTTCCGGTCCTTGCGGCCCGATCGGCCCTTCTGGACCTTCGGGTCCTTCTGCCCCGGCTGATCCTTGCGGCCCGATCGGTCCAGCCGGCCCTTGGGGTCCTTCCGGTCCTTGCGGCCCGATCGGCCCTTCTGGACCTTCGGGTCCGGCGGGCCCTTCGGGTCCGATGGGTCCTTCTGCTCCGGCTGCGCCTTCCGGCCCGACGGGTCCTTCGGGTCCGGCCGGTCCTTCTGGCCCTGCGGGCCCAGCTGCGCCTGCCGGCCCGGCCGGTCCCTCGGGTCCTGCGGGTCCCTCCGGTCCTGCGGGTCCGGCCGGTCCGCCGGGTCCGCCTGCCCCCGCGACCGTGTAGCCGACGACGTCGATCAGCACGTCCATGGTGGGGCCCGAGACGCCGTACGCGTCGTACGTGATCTCGATCGTTCCGGCGTCGGCACCCGAGGTCGGCAGTCCGACCTGCACCGAGTTGGCGACGATGTCACCAGCGATGAAGTTCAACGACGAGGTCGTGGGCGCTCCCTGAGCGTCACCCGGACGTACCGACAAGAACCCGTCGGCCGTCGGCCGCACGGCCGTCACGTTCAGGAGCGCCCCGGTGGCGTCAGCAGGAACGTCGCCGCCGGTCACGCGCACCTTCTGTGGCACGGCCGACACAAACGGTCCCGGCAGCCCGATGTCGCTGGGGTCCCGCGTGTCGAGGATCCGAACCGGGGTGATGGTGACCACCGACGACGGTGCACTCGGTGCCGCACTCGCCACGAGGAGCCCGCCCGCCCCGAGTGACACGGCGACGGCTGCACCGATCGCCGCCCATCGTGATCGCCACAGACCGCGACGCTCGTCGAACCGCCCGCTCGAACTCATCTCTCCTCCTTCGACTGCTGGCGCCCGCTCTGGGACCAGACGGCGCGCAGCATCGCAGGCCGGTGCCGGGTGATCGGGGGATGTCCCGTGGGGCATGATGAGCGCCGCCCGGCGGGGGTGCCGGCAGCCGAGAGGGGGCACCGATGGCCAGTCCGCAGGCCGAGATGTTCAAGGACACCGTCCGTCAGTTCCGGGCGCAGCTCGAGGCGGGCGGGGTCACCGGGCCACCGGATCTGGGGATGCTGCGGGCAGCCGATGCCACCACCGGTGACACGACCGTGGCGCCCGAGGGCGTCGAGTACTCGCCCGGAGCCGTCGGTGGCGTGTCGGGTGTCTGGGTCGAGCCCATCGGCGCCGATCCCGGCCGAACGATCCTCTACCTCCACGGGGGCGGGTACGTCGTCGGCTCGTCGGAGACGCACCGGAAGATGGTCGGCCACCTCGCCAAGGCCGCCGGGGTCCGGAGCTTCGTCGCCGACTATCGCCTGGCACCGGAGGCGCCCCACCCGGCCGCGCTCGACGACGCGCTCGCGATCTACCGCGCGCTCCTGGCCGACGGCACCGACCCGGGGAGGATCGTGGTCGCCGGTGACTCGGCAGGGGGTGGGCTCGCCGTGGCGCTCCTCGTCGCGGCACGCGACACCGGTCTCCCCCAGCCGGCGGGCGCGATCGTCTTCTCACCGTGGGTCGATCTGGCCGGCACGGGCGAGACGATGCAGACGCGCGTCGACGTCGACCTGATGGTCACGGCCGAGCTCGCCGAGATGATGGCGGCGCACTACCTCGCCGGCGCCGACCCCCGGACGCCCACGGCGTCGCCGCTCTACGCGGACCTGCACGGGCTCGCCCCGATGTGCATCCAGGTCGGCGACGAGGAGGTGCTCCTCGCCGACTCCACGCGCCTCGCCGATCGGTTGCGTGCCGCAGGCGTCGACGTCGAGCTCGAGGTCTTCCCCGAGATGCAGCACGTGTTCCAGATCGCTGCGGGGCTGCTCCCCGAGTCCGACGACGCGATCGCCAAGGCCGGCGCCTTCGCGCGCCGGGTCGCTTCTGGGTGACATCCGTTGCGGCATCCGCAACGGATGTCACCGAGATCCCTCGGGCGATCAGGCCGGCACGGCGTGGAGCGGCACCGAGGTGCAGCCGCGCAAGAGGAAGCTCGCGGTGCGGGTCGGCTCGCCGGTGGCGCGCAGCTCGCTCGTGGCTGCGAGCAGGGTGGTGAGCGCGACCTTCGCCTCGAGCCGGGCGAGCGGGGCCCCGAGGCACAGGTGGACGCCGGAGCCGAACGCGACGTGGTCGGGGGTGCCGGTGGCGAAGCGGTCGAGCCGCACCTCGTCGGGTGCGTCGTAGTGCGCCCCGTCGCGGTTGGCAGCGCCGAGGAGCACCATGATCCGTGCGCCCTCGGGCAGGTCGACGCCGGCCAGGGTGGCGGGCTCGCTCAGACCGCGGAACAGCGACTGCACCGGTGAGTCGTAGCGCAGCACCTCCTCCACGAACGGTGCGATCAGCGCCGGGTCCGCTCGCAGCGCGGCCTCCAGGTCGGGCCGCTCCAGCAGCACGAGCAGCGCATTGCCGAGCAGGTTGGTGGTGGTCTCGTTGCCGGCGATCAGCAGCAGGATGCAGAAGCTCACGAGCTCGTCGAGCGTGAGCGGGTCCTCCCCCTCACCGCCGCGGCGCACGAGCAGGCTCACGAGGTCGTCGCCCGGGTTCGACCGCCGCTCGTCGATCACCTCGGCGAAGAACTCGTTGATCGCCTCGATGGCGGCGTTCCCGCCGGCGGGGTCGGGGGTGATGGAGAAGGCCTTCATGATCGCCTCGCTCCACCCGCGGAACTCCGCGAAGCGCGACGGGGGGATGCCGAGCAGCTCGGCGATCACGCGCACCGGGAACGGCACCGCCAGGTCGCGCACGAGCTCGCCGTCGGTGCCGTGCTCGAGGAGCTCGGCGACGTGCCGGTCGGCGATCGCCTGCACCATCGGCGCCGAGTCGAGGATCCGCGACGGGGTGAAGCCGCGTGCGACGAGCCGGCGCAGCGTCGTGTGCACCGGTGGGTCCTCGAGGATCAGGAGGCGTGGCGCAAGGCGCTGCTCGTCGCCCGAGAACGCCATCGCGGCGAGGTCCCCCATCCCGCGCGCCGACGAGTAGAGGCGCGCCTGGCGCAGCACGGCGACCACGTCGTCGTACCGCGAGACGAGCCACGTGTCGAGCAGCGGCTCGTGGGCGAGGCCCTCCGTGGCGCGCGCTGCTGCGTAGGCCGGGTAGGGGTCTGCCAGCACGCCGGCATCGAACGGGTCGTACGTGGTCACGGCGCCGGAGCGTACGGACTGCGGGACGTTCGCCCCTGGTCGCACCCCCGCTCGTGGCGCGACGGTGCAGCATCGGTCGTGTCGCGATCGCCTCGGGGAGGTGGCCATGCGTCGGGTGTCGTGCTCTCGCCGCTGGGTGATCGTCCTGGGCGCATCGTTGCTGGCGGTGGCCGCATGTGGCACTGAGTCGGAGTCGGAGTCGGTGTCACCGACCGTGCCGTCGTCGGCCCCGCCGACCGTGTCATCGTCGGCTCAGCCGACCGTGTCATCGTCG
>JALOLG010000300.1 GCA_025456105.1 Ilumatobacteraceae bacterium
GGGCGTCGGGAACCCGTCGGGGAACACCGCCGACGCGCCCCCCAGGAAGTCGTTCATCGTGTCGGGACCGAACCCGACGAC
Source organism: Ilumatobacteraceae bacterium (assembly GCA_025456105.1). GTDB lineage: Bacteria > Actinomycetota > Acidimicrobiia > Acidimicrobiales > Ilumatobacteraceae. The sequence goes on from JALOLG010000300.1 coordinate 82, forward strand.
GAGGAAGTTGAGCTTCACGACGTCGTCGATCGTCGCACCCGCCGCGGCGAGCGCGGTGAGCAGGTTGCGCAGGGCCTGGGTCGTCTGGCCGGCGAGGTCGGGAGCGACCAGCGCACCCGAGGCGTCGGTGCCGGTCTGGCCCGCGATGTACACGCGGCGGGTGCCGCTGGCGATCACGACGTGTGCGTACCCGAACGGCGGGGCCAGCTCGGGCGGGTCGATCTTCTGGATGGGCATCGGCGCACGCTAGTTCGCTCGTGAAGTGCCCCGGACCGGCCAGACTGCGGCCATGGTGCTCGGACGAGTCGGGTGGTGGCGGCACGTGGTGGTGGCGGTGCCGGTCGTCGTGCTGGCCGTGCTCGCACTCGGCGGGTGCATCGGTGGCGGCGTCCGACCCGAGCGCTTCGACGCCAAGCAGGTGACGGTGTGGCCCGTGGGCGGCGACGCGCTGCGGATCCGCGAGGTCGTCGACATCGACTTCGGGTCGAACGACCGGCGCGGCTACCAGCGCATCGTCCCGAACGACTTCGGCGTGCCCGTCGACATCGTCGCGTCGTCGCCCGACGCACCCGACGACGTGAACGCCGAGGACATGTTCGACGGCACCACCCGCATCCGCATCGGCGACCCCGAGGTGTTCCTCACCGGCCAGCACCGCTACGTGCTCGAGTACACGCTGCCCGAGGCGCTCGTGTCGACCGGCGTGCTCGCGCTCGACGTGATCGGCACCGACGAGGAGTTCGAGACCGGTCGCTTCGAGGTGGTGGTCACGGGCATGGAGCTGTTCGCGCCGCGCTGCAGCGTGGGCGCGCTCGGTGTGGCCGGCGGGTGCGAGCTCGAGCCCGCGCCCGAGGGCTACCGAGCGGTGATCGAGCCGCTCGAGCCCGGCGAGGGGATCACGATCGGCGGGTCGATCGAGTCGGTCGGCGAGCCGACGTTCCCGGCCGAGCCGCTGCTGCCCGAGCGGCGCGAGGACCGCCCGGTGCCCGTCGCCGCCTCGGTGGCCGGCGTCGGCGTGCTCGTGGGCGGTGGCATGTTCTGGTGGTCGCGGCGGCGCGGCCGCAACGAGGTGTTCGCCGGTGGTGCGGCCGACGCCGCGATGGGCGACCTGCCCGGGCCGGGCGGCTCGGCGACGCGGGCCACCCGCCTCGTGGCCGACGACCAGATGGACGAGCTGGCCACCACCGAGTTCGTGCCGCCTGCCGGGATCGCGCCCTGGCAGGGTCGGGTGCTGCTCACCGAGTCCGTCGACGATTCGACGGTGGTGGCGTGGCTCTCGGGCCTGGTCGCCGACGAGATCATCGTCATCGAGGAGGACGGCGACGACACCGTGCTGCGGCGCGGCCCCCGCTACGACGAGGCCGACGCTGCGACGGCCGTCTACCTCGCCGAGATCTTCGAGGGCGCCGACACCTTCGTGCTCGGGAAGTACGACCCCGACTTCGCGAAGGCGTGGGCGTCGATCAGCACCGATCTGCGCTCCCGCATCGCGTCGTCGGGGTGGTGGCGCTGGCTGCCGGGCGTCACGACCGGGGCCGGCTGCAGCGGGCCGGCACTCGTCGCCGCGCTGGTGTTCCTGGGGCTGTTCGTCGGTGTGTGGATCCCGCCAGTGCGGTCGTGGCTGTGGGACCGGGTGCAGACCTGGCCGGGCGCGATCGTGCTCACGGTGGTCGTCGTGGGCATCGTGGCGATGGGCGCCTACGGCTCGATGCTCGCCTCGCGGTCGGCCACCGGCTCGGCGCTCGCACTGCGCACCGAGTCGTTCCGCCGGTTCCTGGCGGCGAGCGAGGGGCGACACGTCGAGTGGGCGTGGGACAACGGCCTGCTCCGCGAGTACAGCGCATGGGCGGTGGCGCTCGACGCGGCCGACGCCTGGGAGGACGCCTTGCGGGCGGCCAACGTCCCGGCCCAGGCCCGGACCGACTTCACCACACCGCTGCTCGTGTACTCGGCGGCATCGCAGCTGACGTCGTCGCACACGGCGCCGTCGAGCTCGGGCTCGGGCGGCGGCGGCGGGTTCTCGGGTGGGAGCGTCGGCGGAGGCGGGGGCGGCGGCAGCTCGGGTTCGTGGTGATCAGCCGGTGATCACTCGGCGGGCGGCAGGTCGCCCGCACGAGCGAGCCGAGGCTTGAGGAACCGGCTCCACACGAACCACCCGACGAGGCCGACCACGACCACGATGACGATCCACTGCAGGATCGCCACGACGCTGCCGACCTCCTCCCACCGGTCGCCGAGGATCGCCCCGGCACCGACGAGTGCGACGTTCCACACGAAGCTGCCGAGCGCCGTGTACAGCGTGAACGGGATGATCGGCATGCGCCGGAACCCGGCCGGGATCGACACGATCGAGCGGACGAGCGGCACGCACCGGCCGAGCAGCACGGCGGCGTTGGCCCGCTTGTCGAACCACGCCTCGGCGCGGTCCATGTCGTGCTCCTTCACGCCGAACCACTTGCCGTAGCGCAGCACGAAGGCGCGCAGGCGCACCGGACCGATGAGCGCGGCGATGGCGTAGAGCACCCAGGCACCGACGATCGAGCCCGCGGTGGCCGCCAGCATCATGCCGATCACCGATGCCTCGCCGCGGCCGGCGTAGAACCCGGCGAACGGGAGGACGACCTCCGACGGGATCGGGGGGAACACGTTCTCGAGCGCCACGAGGAACGCGACGCCGAGGTAGCCGATCGCCTCGATGACGCTCGAGACCCAGTCGGTGAGGTCGCCCAGCACGACCGGTCACGCTACCGGGCGATCCCCACGCCGGTCCGGGCACCGCTACCGTCGCGCACTCGGCGGAACAGGGTGTTCCCCCCGGCGCACGCGCCGACACCCCCGGGAACTGATGGACATGCACAGGCGGACGGCGGCGATCGTGATCGCCGCGTGCACGATGACGGTGGCCGTGGCGGCGGCCTGCGGCAGCGACGCGGAGGAGGCGAGCCCGGCGACGTCGGGGGCACCACCCGTGTCCGTGTCACCCCCGACGACAACCGCCATTGCCACCACGACAACCGCCGTTGTCACCACCGCGCCACCCACCACCTCCCCACCCACGCCGACGACCCTCGACCTCGCCACGCTGCAGGCCGAGGTGGAAGCCGACTACCGGGAGGCGGTCGCCGCCTTCCGCCGCGCCCAACAGGACCCCACCAACCCCCAGCTCGTCACCGAAGCCCTCTCCTGGGCTGTTGGGACGAACCACGACTTCATCGCCAACCGCCTCACACAGATGGCTGCGGACGGCCTGCGCGGTCTGCCGGAGCCCTTGCGCGACCCGACCATCATCATCGAGGTGCCACCGGTCGCAAGACCGGGTTCGACCACCGAGTTCGAGATCCAGACCTGCGAGAT
>JALOLG010000301.1 GCA_025456105.1 Ilumatobacteraceae bacterium
GAAGGCCGTATCCCCCGTTTGTACGGCGCGGCCATCGCACCAGATGATGGAGGGGATCAGGGGCCTGCCCTCCTTGTCGAGTGATACCAGTCCGTGCATCTGGTAGGATATACCTATCCCGCCCAGCGGTTCTTTCCCGAAATCCACCTGGCGGCGGATCTCTCCTATGGCGTTGATCATTTCTTTCCACCACATGTCCGGATCCTGTTCAGCGAAGCCCGGCTGCGGCGCATCGATGCGCATTTCGTCTTTGGGCGACTGTGCGCCCGCCACCACTTTGCCGCTGTCCGCGTCGAGCAGGCAGGCTTTTACCGAGGAAGAGCCGATATCCAGGCCAAGCAGGTATTTCATGAAAGGAAAATACGAAATCGGGGTGATTCCCTGAATGATGGTTCTTTAATATACTCCATCACCGCTAAAAAAATCAGGCTTGTTCAGGTTGTTGATGCCTCCCCTACGCCGTCAGCAAACTGCAGCCCCGCAGGTCCGCATTGTCCATCCGGCCGATCACCTCAAATGACCCGTCTGGATGCAGCCGGCCCAGATCGTCCAGAGCACGGGCCCGAGCTCCCATCCCGGGAGGTCGGCGCGCGTGAGCGAGAGCCGGGTGTCGATGTCGGTCGCACCCACGAGCAGCGCAGCGATCGCGATCGACACACCGAACGACCACAGGCCCTTCAGCTTCCAGAACACGCCCCGGTTGCGCCGGCTGCGCACCTTCTTGAGGTCGTCGACGAGGCCGAGCCCCGCCATCGCCAGCACCCCGGCGATCACGATCAGCGTCTGGTCGCTGAACACGACGCCCTCACGGACGTGGCTGAGCACGTAGCCCAGCAGCGCCGCGCCCAGGATGGCCAGCCCGCCCATCGTGGGCGTGCCCGACTTGTGCTGGTGCTGCGGCACGGCCAGGTTGTCGGCGTTCTGCTGCAGGATCGGCTGGCTCATCCCGCGTGCGCCGAGGACGAGAACGAGACCGCGCGTGCCCAGCACCGATGCCGCGAGCGCGATGCCGGCGGCGATGAGGAGCGCGATCACGATGCAGCGGCCAGCCGACGCTCGATCCGCGTGGCCGCGGGGAAGAGCAGGTTGTTCTCCTTGTGCACGTGCAGGTGGGTGTCGGCCTCGAGCTGCTCGAGCCCGCGGTAGCACGCCTCGTACGTGGCGCACCCGTCGGGCGGGACGGCGAAGTCGTCGGTGAGGTCGCGGATGGTGGCCAGGAGCTCGCCGACGCGGTCGTGCTGGGCGTGCATCACCGAGATCGGGTTGTGGATGCTCCCGCAGTCGAACTCCGTGCGGGCACGACCGGCGGCGAGGTCGCGGATCATCGGGAACACCACCATCACCTCCGACCGCAAGTGGGGCGCGAGGTCGGCGGCGAGCTCGGCGAACGCCTCGCGCACCGACACGAGCTCGGGGTGCCGCTGCCCGTGCACCTCCACCAGGCGGTCGAGCAGCGCTCGCAGCCGCGGCAGCTCGGCGCGCACGTAGCGGTGGTGCGTGGCCTCGATGTGCTCGACGAGCTCGGCCACGCCCATGGCGATCCAGTCCGGCGGCGCCTCGGGCACCGCCTTGCGATTGAGCTCGTCGACGACGACCAGCGGATCGAGTCCCGCCACCCGGGCGGCATCGGCGATCGTGCGCTGGCCGCCGCAGCAGTAGTCGAGGTGCAGCCGCTCGAGCTCACGCGTCAGCGAGGGGTGCTCCACCACGACATCGGCCAGGCGGTCCGAGATCCCGATCATGTTCATGAGCGCCTCCCTTCCGGCCGGCTGGCGGTGTCGTGGTGTTGTCGTTGTGGACACGATGCGCGGTGGCGTCCCGACGACGACAGGGACCTTCGCCCCTATCTGACCCCGCCGGGCGACTCCACGATGGTCGGCCATGGACTTCCAGCCGTCCGAGCAGATGACCGTCATCCTCGACATGGTCGACCGGTTCGTCGACGAGGTGCTGATCCCGCTGGAGGGGGAGTGGCTGCACGGCGATCCGGCCACGCTGGCCGGCGAGATCGAGCACGCCCGCGAGCGGGTGCGCCAGATGGGCCTCTTCTCACCCAACCACCCGGTCGAGCTGGGCGGGCTCGGCTTGAGCATGGTCGATCACGGGCTCCTCAGCGAGGCCATGGGTCGGTCGCCGCTCGGGCACGTGGTGTTCAACGCCCAGGCGCCCGACGCCGGCAACATCGAGATCCTCCATCGCCACGCCACCGACGAGCAGCGCGAGCGCTGGCTGCGCCCGCTGGTGGAGGGCCGCATCCGCAGCTGCTTCTCGATGACCGAGCCCGAGCTGCCCGGCTCGAACCCGGTGATGATGGCCACCACCGCGGTGCTCGACGGCGACGAGTGGGTGATCGACGGGCAGAAGTGGTTCACCTCGTCGGCCGACGGCTCGGCGTTCGCGATCGTGATGGCCGTCACCGACCCCGATGCGCCGCCGCACCAGCGGGCGAGCATGATCATCGTGCCCACCGACACGCCCGGCTTCGAGCTCGTGCGCAACGTCAGCGTGATGGGCCACACCGGCTCGGGCCACGCCAGCCACGCCGAGATCTCGTACCAGCACTGCCGGGTACCGGCGACCAACCTGCTCGGACCGCGCGGCGCCGGATTCTCGATCGCCCAGGAGCGGCTCGGCCCGGGTCGCATCCACCACTGCATGCGCTGGCTCGGCATCGCTCGGCGGTCGCTCGAGCTGATGTGCCGTCGCGCGAACGAGCGGCCGATCAGCCCCACGGGCGAGCGATTGGCCGACCGCCAGGTGATCCAGCACTGGGCCGCGGAGCTCGACGTCGCGATCCGCGCTGCGCGCCTCAGCGTGCTCCACGCCGCGTGGATGATCGACCAGCACGGCGCCAAGGCCGCGCGTGACGAGATCTCGGGCATCAAGTTCTTCGTGGCCGACGTGATGCTCCGCGCCGTCGACACCGCGATCCAGGTGCACGGCGCGCTCGGGGTCACCGACGACACCGTGCTCGCCTACTGGTACCGCCACGAGCGGGCTGCCCGCATCTACGACGGCGCCGACGAGGTCCACAAGACCTCGCTCGGCCGCCACGTGCTCGGTCGCTACCGCTCCTGACCGCTCCCGGCTGGCAGACTCCCGCGCCGCATGGGCGAGCTGCTGACTGCGTTCGGGGTGGTGTTCCTCGCCGAGCTCGGCGACAAGACCCAGCTCGTCGCGCTCGGGTTCGGTGCCCGCCACCGGCTCGCGCCCGTGCTGCTCGGCATCACGCTCGCCTACCTCGCCACCAACCTGCTCTCGGTGGTGGTCGGCGGCGTGCTGGGCGCGGCGTTCCCCACCGACGTGATCTCGGTGGTGGGCGGGGTGCTGTTCCTCGTGTTCGCCGTCGTCACGCTCCGGGGTGACGACGGCGAGGCCGAGGCCGACGAGCTCGTCGACGAGGTGGAGGCGCGCGCCGCCGGCCGCTCGATCGTG
>JALOLG010000302.1 GCA_025456105.1 Ilumatobacteraceae bacterium
TTCGTGCGCTTCTCGTACGCCGGCGACACCGACTCGATCGGCCGGGCCTGCGACCTGCTCGGCGGGTGGCAGCCGTGACGGCGGCGCCCGGCACGCCGCCGCTCGCCGACGTGCGGGTGATCGACCTGTCGACCGTGCTCGCCGGCCCCAACTGCGCCCGCTACCTGGCCGACTTCGGCGCCGACGTCGTGAAGGTCGAGCACCCCGACGGCGACAGCCTGCGCCGCATGGCCTGGCGCGACCCCCGTGACGGCGAAGGGCTGTGGTGGAAGCTCGTCAACCGCAACAAGCGGGTGGTGGCCCTCGACCTCAAGGCACCCGACGACCTCGACGTGCTGCTGCGCCTCGTCGACGAGGCCCACGTGCTGGTGGAGAACTTCCGGCCCGGCACGCTCGAGCGGCTCGGGCTCGGACCCGACGTGCTGCTCGCCCGCAACCCGCGGCTCGTCGTCACGCGCGTCACGGGCTTCGGCCAGGACGGGCCGTACGCCGGCCGGCCCGGCTTCGCCACCGTCGCCGAGGCGATGTCGGGCTTCGCGGCGCTCAACGGCGAGCCCGACGGCCCACCGCTGCCCCCACCGATCGCGCTCACCGACGAGGTCACCGGCCTGGCCGCGGCGTTCGCCACCCTCGTGGCCCTGCACTCCGGGGTGGGCCAGGTGGTCGACGTCAACCTGTTGGAGTCGCTGCTGCAGCTGATGGGGCCGCTGCCCTCGCTGTGGGCGGTGGCGGGCGAGCAGCAGCCGCGCCTCGGCGCCGGACTCCCCTACACCGTCCCCCGAGGCACCTACCGCTGCGCCGACGGCGGCTGGATCGCCGTGTCGACCTCGAGCGACAGCGTGGCGACACGGGTGCTGGCGCTCCTCGGCGTCGCCGACGACGAGCGCTTCACGTCCTTCGCCGGACGTGCCGAGCACCGCGCCGAGCTGGAGGCGCTGATGACCGGGTGGTGCGCCGCCCGGACGCGCGACGAGGCCGTGGCCGCGCTCGCCGAGGCGGACGCCGCCGTCGGCCCGGTGCTCGACATGGCCGAGCTGGCCGCCGACCCGCACGTGACGGCCCGGGCGGCGATCACCCCGGTGGGCGACACGCCGATGCAGGGCCTGCTGGCCCGGCTGTCGGCCACCCCCGGCGTGCTGCGGTGGGAGGGCCGGCGCCTCGACGCCGACGGCGACGCCGTGCGGCGCGACGGCTGGTCACCGAGCCCATCTGGGTGACGTCCGTTGCGGCATCCGCAACGATCGTCACCGAGAAGCGTCAGGCGCCGAGGCCGATCGGGCAGCTCACGCCGGTGCCGCCGATGCCGCAGTACCCGTTGGGGTTCTTGTGCAGGTACTGCTGGTGGTACGGCTCGGCGTAGAAGAAGTCGGTGAGCGGCGCCACCTCGGTGGTGATGTCGCCGTAGCCGGCGGCCCGGAGGCGCTCCTGGTACGCGACCCGGGTGCGCTCGACCGCCTCACGCTGGGACTCGTCGGTGAGGTAGACCGCGCTGCGGTACTGGGTGCCGACGTCGTTGCCCTGGCGCATGCCCTGGGTGGGGTCGTGGCCCTCCCAGAACACCTGCAGCAGCCGCTCGAACGACACGACCGCCGGGTCGAACACGACGCCCACCACCTCGGTGTGCGCGGTGCGGCCCGAGCACACCTCCTCGTAGGTGGGGTTCGGGGTGTAGCCACCGGCGTAGCCGACGAACGTCGAGTGGACGCCCTCGGTGCGCCAGAACATCCGCTCGGCACCCCAGAAGCAGCCCATCCCGAACACCGCGACCTGGTGGCCGTCGGGCCACGGGCCCTGGAGCGGGTGGCCGTTCACGGCGTGCTCGGCGGGCACCGGCATCGTCTGGTCGGTGCGACCCGGCAGCGCCTCCTCGGGGGTGATCATCGAGGCCTTCGTGCGGAACAGCATGAGGAGAGGCTACGGGCTCCCCGGATAGGTTGCCCGGCCGTGGAGGTGCGCCCGATCGACCCGGCCCGAGCCGGCGAGCTGGAGCGGATCCTCGCGATCAACCAGGCCGAGGTGCCCGCGGTGGGCGACCTCGACCTCGAGCGGCTGGCGCACCTCGTCGACCAGTCGGCGCTCGCGCTCGCCGCGTGCGACGACGACGGGGCGGTCGTCGGGTTCTGCCTCGTGCTCGCTCCGGGTGCCGACTACGGGTCGGTCAACTACCGCTGGTTCTCGGAGCGCTACGACGACTTCGCGTACCTCGACCGGGTGGCGGTGGCGCCCGAGCACCAGCGGCGTGGCATCGGCCGCCTGCTGTACGAGGCGGTCGAGGCGGCCACCGACGCGCCGTGGTTCACGCTCGAGGTCAACCTGCGACCGCGCAACGACACGTCGCTCGCGTTCCACGACCGGCTCGGCTTCACCGAGGTCGGCCAGCAGGAGACGCCGTACGGTGCGCTCGTGTCGCTGATGGCCAAGCGCCTCCGCTGACCGGGTCTCAGACGATCTCGATCTGGGACAGGATCGAGCGGCGCTCCGGTTCGAAGCCGAGCGCCCGGTAGAGCCGGGCAGCACCGGACGGGTTGTCGCTGTCGACCCCGATCGAGGCGTGCGTGAGACCGTCCGCAGCGAACGCGTGGAGCGAGTGGACGAGCATCGCCGATCCGACGCCACGGCCGCGCCACGCGGCGAGCGTCGCCAAGGTGTCGATCCAGCCGTCGCTGCGACCGAGCAGCTCGTCGTCCTCGGCGTAGCGAGTCGCGAAGCAGCACCCGATCACCCGGTCGTCGTCGTCGACGGCGATGCACGACAGGTCCTGGCGCGCACCGAACCCGCGGGTGTGCTGCGTCCAGGCATCGAGGGTCTGCGGCGCCGATCCCCAGTGGTCGAGGAACGCCTCGTTCTTGGTCGCGAGGATCTCCTCGCAGCGGTCGTCGTCCCACGGCAGGATCGTGACGCCGGCGACCGTCCGCGACGGGGGCAGGTCGGTGAGCGGCCGCAGCAGCTCGTCGAACCACCGGACCGGCGTGAAGCCGTGGCGCGCGAACAGCGCGTGCGCGTCGGTGATGAAGTCGTAGCTGTCGACGCGCAAGAAGCGCGGCAGGTCGCGACCGCTCGAGCGCAGCTGCTCCTCGCCGCGTGCCGCTCCCCACTGGAGCAGCGCCGAGCCGACACCGCGGCGGCGGAGCCGCGGCTCCACCTCGCCGAACACGTAGCAGCGCTCCTCCTTCACCTCCGACGGCAGGTACAGCGTGTACACGTAGCCGGCCAGCTCGCCGTCGACGAGCGCCAGTCGGGCGTCGGTGCCGAGATCGACGTGGTGGCTCTCCAGCTCCTCCACGAGCTCGTCGAGCGACAGCACCCGGGGCACGCCGTCGAAGGCCTCGCTCCGGTTGTGCAGCGCGCACACCTCGGGGAGGTCGTCGGGTGTGAGCGGTCGCAGCTCGATAAGGGACACGGCACCCGACGCTACGCGCCACCCGCCCATCCACA
>JALOLG010000303.1 GCA_025456105.1 Ilumatobacteraceae bacterium
GCCTGCGCGTCGTAGTGGGTGTGCAGATCGATGAAGCCGGGCGCCACGATCAGGCCGTCGGCATCGATCTCGGTGGCTGCCGAGCCGTCGATGTCGCCCACGGCGGTGATGCGCCCGTCGGCGATGGCCACGTCGGCCCGCACTCCGGGGCGTCCGGTCCCGTCGACCACGGTGCCGTTGCGGATGATCACGTCGCTCATGTCGCGAGTCTCGCGGACGCCCGCCGCGGGCGACGACGCGCAGGTGCTAGTGATGCCCACATGCGATCCGTCGGCGCCTCCCCCGAGCTGCTCCAGTACGTCATCGACCACGCCAACCCGCCGGCTGACCCGGTGGCACACGAGCTCGCCGCTCTCACCGAGCAGCGCTTCGGCGCGCTCGCCGGCATGAACATCGGCGAGGACCAGGGCCGGTTCATGGCGATGCTCGTGGGTCTGATCGGTGCCCGCACCGTGGTGGAGGTCGGCACGTTCACCGGCATGTCGGCGCTCTGGCTCGCGCGAGGGCTGCCCGCGGGCGGGCGGCTGATCTGCTTCGAGCTGCGCGACACGTACCTGGAGACGGCCCGAGAGGCGTGGCGCGCCGCCGGCGTCGACGACCGGATCGAGGTGCGCATCGGCCGCGCCGCCGACGGCCTCGCGGCACTGCCCGACGAGCCGCACGTCGACCTCGCGTTCATCGACGCCGACAAGGGCGGCTATCGCACCTACCTCGACCTGCTGCTCCCCCGGCTGTCGCCGAACGGCGTGATCCTGGTCGACAACGTGCTGTGGAGCGGGGCCGTGATCGACCCCACCCGCACCGACGACGACACCGTCGCGATCCGCGCCTTCAACGAGCACGTCGCCGGACACCCTGGGCTCGAGGCCGTCATCCTCACCGTCGGTGACGGCCTCACCCTCATCCGCCGCCGCTGACCGACTGCCCCGATCGATTTTCGTGATTGGGGGGTGTCCATGCGACACCCCCAATCACGAAAGCGCCACCAGCGCGTGGTCGGAGCGGTTGACCGGCAGCGGGCCGTCGGGGGTGGCGATCACGATGTCCTCGAGCCGCATGCCCCACCTCCCCGGCACGTAGATGCCCGGCTCCACGCTGTAGGCGTTGCCGGCCACGAGCGGCGCCGAGTTGCCTTCGACGATGTAGGGATCCTCGTGCTCCTCCATCCCGATGCCGTGGCCCGTGCGGTGCACGAAGTAGTCGCCGTAGCCGGCGTCGGTGATGATCCGGCGCGCGGCGCGGTCGACCTCCTCGCACGGCACGCCCACCCGGCCGGCCGCCACCGCCGCCTGCTGGGCAGCGTGGAGGATCTCGTACGCCTCGGCGATCTCGGCGGGGATCTCGCCCGTCACCACGCACCGAGTGGTGTCGGAGCAGTAGCCGGCCATCGTGCCGCCGAAGTCGCACAGCACGATCTCGCCCTCGCGGATCACCCGACTCCCGGGATGGTGGTGCGGGCTGGCGGCGTTCTCGCCGGCGGCGACGATCGCGAAGTTGACCCGCTCGTGGCCCTCGGCGCGGATGCGCTCGCCGAGGTCGGCCGACACCTCCGCCTCGGTGCGCCCCACCAGCGGGATGCGCCCGGCCTGCAGCTCGGCCGCGATGCGATCGACGGCCGCGCCCGCAGCCTGCAGCGCGGCGATCTCCACCGCGTCCTTCACCTGGCGGAGCGGGCCCACCACGTCGACCGCGCGGCGATACGTGGCGCCGGGCAGCTGCGGCAGCAGCTCGACGAGGAACCGGGCCCACATCTGGTCGCCCACCGCCACCGTGGATGCACCCGCAGCGAGCTTCGCGACGAGCGCGGTCGGGTCGTCGGTCTCATCCCAGGGCAGCAGCGAGAACACACCGGGGAGCACCTCCACGCGGGGTGCTTCCAGGCGAGGGATCACCAGCGTCGGCTCACCGTCACGGGGCACGACCAGCATCGTCAGCCGCTCGAGCGGCATGGCGTGGTACCCGGTGAGGTACGGCAGGTCGTGCCCCACCGACAGCAGCGTCACGTCGACGCCCTGGTCGGCCATCGCGGCCCGCACGCGGTCGAGTCGGTCGAGGTGGATCGAGCTCACCGCGCCAGTCTGCCTCTCCACCCCCGCCGCCACCTCGTCTTGGTCGCGGTTCTCCGCGCTCGACGCGGAGCACCTCGACGAAGACGGGAGATGGTCAGGAGCGGGTGATCTCGACCGGGGCGACCTGGTCGGCAGCCGACTTGGCGTGGTAGCTCGACCGGGTGAGCGGGCTCGCCTCGACGTGACCGATGCCGAGCTCCTCCCCGATCCGCTTCCAGCGCTCGAACTCGGCCGGCTCGGCCCACCGGGCCACCGGCAGGTGGTTCGAGGTGGGCCGCAGGTACTGGCCGATCGTGACGATGTCGACACCGATCGACGCCAGGTCGGCGAGGCAGCCGAGCACCTCGTCGTCGGTCTCGCCGAGGCCCACCATGAGGCTCGACTTGGCGACGAGCCCGGCCGCCTTCGCACGGGACAGCACCGACAGGCTCCGTGCGTAGCCGGCCGACGGTCGCACCGCACGCTGCAGCCGCGCCACCGTCTCGATGTTGTGGTTGAGCACGTCGGGCCGGGCGGCGAACAGCAGCTCGAGTGACGCGTCGTCGCCCTTCGCATCGGAGATCAGCGTCTCCACCCGGGTGGCGGGTCGACGCGCCCGGATCGCCTCGACGCAGGCCGCCACGTGCGCCATCCCGCCGTCGGCGAGGTCGTCGCGGGCCACCATCGTGAGCACGGCGTGGTCGAGCGCCATGCGGTCGATGGCCTCGGCGATGCGAGCCGGCTCGTCGTCGGCCGGGTCGAGCGGCTTGCGGGTGTCGACGAGGCAGAACCCGCACGCTCGGGTGCAGCGCTCCCCCAGCACCATGAACGTCGCCGTGCCGTCGGCCCAGCACTCCGACAGGTTCGGGCACCCGGCGTCCTCGCACACGGTGACGAGCCCGAGCGAGCGCACGGTCTTCTTGAGCCCGAGCACGGCCGGCCCGTGCTGCACCTTGGGGCGCAGCCACTCGGGCTTGCGCTGCTCGATCGACAGGCCCTCGGTCACCCCGGCCGCAGCGAGACGCGACACGAGGCGCACCGGCTCGCCGGGACCCGCACCACGCGAGAACGGGCTGAGGTCGTCGGGGCGCGCCTTCCAGGCCACGTCCTGGCGCTCGACCACGCCGCCGGCCCAGGCCAGGGCCGCCCGCGCAGCGACCGCGTCGGCCACCTCTCGAACGGTGACGTCGACACCCTCCTCGGCCAGCGACGTCACCGGGTAGCCGGCGATGCCGCACGGCACGATGTGGTCGCGCATGTAGGTGAGGTCGGTCGTGACGTTGAGCGCGAAGCCGTGCATCGTCCGGTCGCCCACCAGCCGCACGCCGATCGCCGCGATCTTCCGCGGCCGCCCGCCGTCGGGATCGAGCCACACGCCGGGGA
>JALOLG010000304.1 GCA_025456105.1 Ilumatobacteraceae bacterium
ACCCCATGAACTCCTACGAGGACGGCGACACGATCGTGCTCGACGTCGCCCGCCTCGACCACATCTGGCGCTACTCGATGATGGACTTCCCGATGCCCGAGCTGTGGCGCTGGACCATCGACACCGTCAGCGGCAAGGTCCACGAGGAGCAGGTCGACGACCGCCCGGCCGAGTTCCCGCGGGTGCCCGACTCGCGGGTCGGCCTCGCGCACCGCTACGGCTACATGATGGCGATCCCCGACCAGGCGGGCTACGACAACCCGATGGCGCAGTCGGGCGCGATCCTCAAGTACGACCGCGTCACGGGGGCCCGCACCTCGATCGAGCTCGGCCTCGGGCAGATCCCCGGCGAGCCGGTGTTCGCGCCCGCCGAGGGTGGCGGCGCCGAGGACGACGGCTACCTCATGACGTTCGTCTACGACGCCAGCACCGACACCAGCCGGTTCATGGTGTTCGACGCCGCCACGATGGACGACGAGCCCGTCGGCGCCGTCGACCTGCCCCGCATCCCGTTCGGCTTCCACGGCAGCTGGATCCCCAGCAGCGTGGCCGGCTGACGGGCAGCGCCGTGAAGTTCGGGCTCGCGTTCGCGAGCAGCATCGCGATCGACCAGGCCACTGCGTTCGACGTCTGCCGCACCGCCGCATCGGTCGGCTTCGAGTCGCTGTGGGGCGGCGAGCACGTCATCTTGCCGAGCGACATCCAGTCGCGCTACCCCTACACCGCCGACGGCAAGATCCCCGCCGAACCCGACACCCCGATCCCCGACCCGCTGATCTGGCTCGCGTTCGCAGCGGCCGCCGCGCCCGGGCTGCGACTCGGCACGTGCATCCTCATCGTGCCCCAGCGCAACCCCCTGGTGCTCGCGAAGGAGCTCGCCACGCTCGACCAGCTGTCGGGAGGGCGGGTCGAGCTCGGACTCGGCGTCGGCTGGTTGCGCGAGGAGTTCGACGCGCTCGGCGTCCCGTGGGAGCGCCGCGGCGCTCGCAACGACGAGTACATCGAGGCGATGCGCGTGCTGTGGTCGGGGCCCGAGGTCGAGTTCCACGGCGAGTTCGTCGACTTCCCGAAGGTCACGTGCAGCCCACGGCCCGTGCAACCCACCATCCCGATCCTCGTCGGCGGCGATACCGAGGCCGCCATCCAGCGCGCCGTCCGACTCGCCGACGGGTACTTCCCCGGCGAAGGCGATCCCGAGCGCCTCGCTGCGCTCATCGGCCGCGTCCGCACCGCCGCCGAGGCCGCCGGACGCGACCCGGACAGCATCGAGATCAACGCCATGTTCGGGATGCAGATGGCCGACCCGATCAACGGCGCCGAGCAGCTCGCCGAGATCGGCGTCGGCCGCATCATGGTGCCCGGCTTCTTCTTCGCCGGGCCCGGTGGCGTGGAGCGCCTCGCCGAGTTCGGCGAGCGCGTCGTCCAGCCACTGGCCGGCTGATCACCACCGGTCAGCAACGAGACCCCACCCGCAGCAGATCCGAAAGGGAGCACACCCGTGCAGAGCTTCAGCCTGGAAGGCAAGGTCGCCGTCGTCACCGGCGGCGGGCAGGGCATCGGCGAGGGCATCGCCAAGGCGTTCGCGCAGTCCGGGGCAGCCGTGCTCGTGGCCGCGCGACACCCCGACCGGGTGCAGCGCGTCGCCGACGAGATCACCGCCGCCGGCGGGAGGGCGCTCGCCGTCCCCACCGACGTCACCGATCGCGCTGCGGTCGAGGCGCTGGCCGACGCCGCGGTGAGCACCTTCGGCGGGCTCCACGTGTGGGTCAACAACGCGGGCGGCTCGGCGGTCCGCTCACCGCTGCGCGAGCTGAGCGAGGCCGACTGGGACGCCTGCTTCAACGTCAACCTCCGCGCGCTCTGGATCGCGTCGGTCATCGCTGCCGATCGCATGACCGACGGCGGATCGATCATCAACGTCACGTCACCGGCTGCCACGCGCGCCGTGCCCGGCAGCGGCCACTACTCGGCGGCGAAGGCCGGCGTGAACGCGCTCACCATGACCATGTCGGTCGAGCTCGCGCCGTCGATCCGCGTGAACGGCATCGCCCCGGGCTACGTGCCCACCGAGGTGATGATGACGGCGCTCAACACCGACGTGGAGGCGCTCGAGAAGATGGCCGAGAAGCGAGTGCCGCTGCAGCGCCTCGGCACCCCCGACGACATGGCCAGCGCTGCGATCTACCTCGCCAGCGAAGCCGGCAGCTGGGTGACCGGCCAGACGCTCACCGTCGCCGGCGGCCTCTGACGGCTGCAGCGCCGACGCGCGGTCGCGATCAGCCCGGTGCCACCACCTCGGCGGTCCCGGTGACCACCTGCTCGCCGTCGCGGTCGAGCCACACGTCGCAGCGCGCGATGCCGTCGACCACCTCGCGCACCCGACCGCGGGCGACCACCCGCTCGCCGTCGAGCACGGGCCGCCCGAACGACACGGTGAGCCGCCGGACCGACGTCGGCCCGGCCCAGGCCATCAGCATGTTCGCGACGTAGCCGAGGTTGAGCGGGCCCTGGTTGATCACGCGTCCGCCGAGCCCCAGCCGCTCGTTGGACGCCCGGTCCCAGTGAACGGGATATGGGTCGCGCAGGATCGCCGCCATCGTCTTCATCCGCGCCGCGTCGACCGACGGCATCTCCCACCGCGGCAGCTCGACACCGTCGACGGCATCGTCGAGGGGCGGCGGTGACGGGGTGGCCATCGCCGGTCGCGGTCCGCCACGGCGGAACCGCCAGCGGTTGGTGACACGCGCCGCGAGCTCGCCGTCGTGGCGGAGCTCGATCGAGAACGCCACGAGATCGTCGATGGCACCCGACGACGTGGTGCGCCGCTCGGCGCTCACGATGCCGCCCTCGACCCGGTACTCGACGTCTTCACGGATCGCGTCGGCGTACTCCCAGTCGTAGCCGATCAGGCCCACCGACCCGCCGTCGCCGCTGACGCCGCCGAGCCGGAAGATCTCGCCGATCGACGTGCCGGCGCCGAGGATGGGCGCGTGGAACAGCACGATCGGGTGCACGATCCCCTCGGGGAGCGGCTCCCGGCCGGTGCAGTCGTTGAGCAGCCAGCTCTCCCAGTGCGCCACGCGGTACGTGCCGCCGGGGAACCGGTGTCCCACCAGCGCCTCGAGCTGCTCCGGTGTCATGTCAGTCATGGCCGATCCCCGTCCAGACGAGGGCCGCGAGCTGGTCGGCGAGCACGGCGGCGGGGCCGCCACCCTCTTCGAGCCACCAGAGCGCGACCAGGTTGAGCATGCCGATGATCCCGTACGCCCACGGCACCGCCGCGTCGGCGCTCGCACCGCTGCGCTCACGCCACGCGACGAGGAGCTCGGTGAGCGGAGCGGCCGATGCGCGTGCGAGGAACAGGGTGCGCTCCGCGCTGTCGTCGGCCGAGCCACGGGTGACGTACAGGAACAGCTCGCGG